>RFHT01000310.1 GCA_003696835.1 Bacteroidota bacterium | reverse complement strand
GGGTAGAGAATATCGGTAAAGGTATAGCCCGTGCCTATGGGGTCCACGGGCCGGAAGCGGCAGAGGTAGGCCAGCCGCTGGTGATAATAGGTCATGAGCAAGACTTCACTGCCTGGGGGCAGTTCTTCGTTGATGCGGGCTGCCAGGGCGTACTGCTGTTGTCGCAGCCGGGTTTTGCGCTGCTGCTCCATGTCCAGAAAGCCCAGTGCAGGTCGCAGGCCTGCCAGCAGCAGGGTGAGGGCCACTGCTGTCAGCAGCAGGGGGCGAAGGCGGGCAAGCTGCCAGCCTGCTTTGAGCAGATACAGCCCCATGAGCACTGCTGGTGGGATGAGCAAGAGGAAGTAATGGGGGTACTGACGGTAAAAGAGGCTGCTGCCAAATGCCATGAATGTAAGCAGCAGGCTGTGAAAAAGAAGGTGTTTGCGGCCACTGAGCTGGCGGGCATATAGGGGCAAGAGCAACAGCAGGGGCAGGCTGCTGCCCACAAAGCGGGCAAGGGCGGCCAGCATTTTTCCCCAGGAACGCTCTCCAAAATGGTAGCTCGTGGCATAGCGCCCCCAAGCGTGCAGCAACTCCTGGGGGCCGGTGTGGTAGCAGCTGGCATAGCAGCCAAATAGCACCCCCAGGGGCAGGGCGAAGCCCAGCAGCAGGCGGCCCAGTGCCTGAAGGCGGCCCCTTGTTCCCTCAAAACCGGCCATGACCACATAGCCTGCCGGTATCCACATCAGCAGGCCGTATTGTTTGCTCAAAAACGCCAGGCCCATACACAGCCCGGCCCCATACAACTGGGCTGGGCGGGCAGGGCTGTTGTGCAGCAGCAGCAAGGTGGCCAGGCTGAAAATGAGCACGAAGGGCTCCAGTACGATGTAGGTGCCTTCGTAGGCGTAGGCCAGGGCCAGCACCAAGAGGGCGGCCGCAACGGCTGCCCGGCGGCTGGCCGTGATGCGCAGCCCCAGCAGGTAGCACAGCAGGGCACACAGCCACAGCCACAGCAGATTGAGCGCCAGGTAGTGGGCATAGGTGGTGGCCTGCCCGCACAGTTTCTTCAGCAGCGCCCAGCTGTAGATGCCCAAAGGAGTGTAGCCGGCATATAAGCTTTTGTACAACACCTCGCCTTCGGCCACGCGCTCAGCTGTGGCCAGGTAAATGCCGGTGTCGTCGTTTACCAGGGCGTAGCACCAGGCATGCAGGTAGAGGGCGGCCAGCAACATGGCCAGGGCCCACAACAATACCCGCCCGCCGGCTCCGTTTGTAAGCCAGGCTAAGCTTTTGTAATTTTTGGAAATGTTAGGCATGCAGGCTCATTCCCTCTACGGTTTTGTGCAAAAGTATCCTTTTTGGGGCGCATTTATCTGCAATTCCCTGCTTTTTTCTATCTTTTACCTGCTTTTTCAGCCGCAGTTTCAGACCTACGACGATCCCCAGATGCTGTTTTCTCTGCTGGGTATGGTGTGGCTGCCAGCGCCTTCCCCTCTTTTATTGTACAGCCATCCCTACATTGGCAAGCTGCTGCTGCAGCTGTATGCCGCCCTGCCCGCCATTCCCTGGTATGTGCTCTACCTGCTGGCAGCCCTTTGGGCTGCCCATCTGGTGCTGCTGTACCTGCTGCTGAAAAAACAGCCTCCGCTGCCCGCCCTGGCGGGTTACTTCCTCTTTTTTATGCTCGTGAGCGCTCACTTGCTGCTACACTTGCAGTTTACCCTCAGCGCGGCCCTGCTGTGTGTGGCGGGTTTCTTTTTGTGGATGGATGGTATCAGGGAGGCTTCACGCGGGCAGCTTTGGACAGGCATGCTGATTTTGCTGGCAGGCAGCATGATACGGGCATATTCCTGCTGGCTGGTGCTGGCCCTGCTGCTGCCTCTGGCCGCCCTGCAGTTGTATGCCGGTACCGGGCGGCAGCGGCTGGAGGGGCTTATTTCCCTGCTGCTTGCTCTGCCGCTTTTCGTGGCCATCCAGTTGGGGGCCACTTCCTGCTATTCTTCGGCGGAGTGGCAGCAGTTTGGGCGTTTCAACCAGCTGCGGGCCCAGTTTGTGGATTACCTGGCGGTGGAGCGCATCCGGGATGAGGGGGAGCGAAAGCAGTTGCTTGCCCGTCATGCTTGGACGGAAAATGACTACCTCATGCTGCGGGAATGGTTTTTTATGGACAGTAGCCTGTATAATATTCAGCGATTTGAAGACATACTGGCCGAATTGCCGCCGGGCAATCCGCGTGTAACGCCCCTGGCTGCTGTGAAAATTGCCGGGTACAACTGGCTGAGCTGGCCGGGAATGGGGGTGCTGCTTTTTGGGCTGTACCTTTTGCTGCGTTTTCGTTCTCCCCCTGCTTTTTATGTGAGGTCTGCTCTGCTGGCGCTGGGTGCTTCTGCGGGCATGATGTGGGTGGCCTGGCGGTACTACCTGCCGCCGGAGCGGGTGTATATGCCGCTGCTGTTTGCTCTGGGGGCTTATATGCTGCTGTATGGGGGAAACAGGCTACGTTTTTCGGTTGGCGGAGGTGCCTGGAAGTGGGGCTATGGCCTGCTGGTGTTGGGGGTATGGGGGCAGTTGTATATTCATAGTGAGCAGCATGGCCGGGAGGCCAGGCAGTTTGAAGCTTACCTGCAGCGGCTGGCCGACTGCCCGAACTGTGTGTATGTAGTGTGGGGAGCGGGATTTCCCTGGGAGTACATGAACCCCTGGCATTTGCCGCCGGAGCTGCGGCAGCTACGCACCTTATGGCTGGGACCTGCCCAGCGAACGCCGCTCAACCAGGCGCAAATGCAGCAGGCCGGCATCACCAACCTTTACCAATTTCTGGCTTCCGACCCCCGTGCCCGCCTGCTGGTGCATGACACCAAAGCAGAGTTGGTGGAGTATCTGCAAACGTATATGCAACAACATTTGCAAACAGAGCTGCTGCAATGGCAGTGCATGGACTCCTTGCCGCCTGTGCTGCTGTACCGGGTAGCCCTAACTGCCGGCAAAGGGGGTGTTGAAGATGCCTACGGCCAGTTCCACCCACAGCAGCAGCAGGATGAGGATTGCTGCAACGATGATGAGGGTGCGGCTTCGCTGGCTAAACCGGCTGCTGCGGGCGAATGCAATGGTGAGCGAACAGGCCAGTAACAGCACTCCGCCTACCACAAAATCTCGGGCACTCCAGTTTACTTCGCTGGTAAACTGCATGGCAATGAGGGGAATGAGCAGCAGACTCAGGGGGGCAAACAAGGTGATGAGTACCTTTTTTCTTTCAGCTGTCATAATGGGATGATTAACATGGAGAAAAGTAGTGCTAAAAGTACTTTGTAATACAAAGTTACTAATGTTCAGGGAGGTATGCAAGGTCTTTTTTGACTTTTTCAACAAGCAATTTCTTGGGCAAGGAAGGTGAAATGAAGAAGTTATTTTTTGAGCGTTCCTAAGCCCCGGGCTGAAGCCGCGGGGCGATGGAGCCTGCCTGAGCAGCCCGGCTCCCTTGCCCGGGCACTTCCGTGCCGGGCGCGGGCCAGCCAAAGAAAATGATCCTACAAGTGTGACCGGATCTCATTCTACATCCCTGCAAAAGCTTCCAGAGAAGCTGATCTGTTTTTCTTCCTGGGTATTCAAATCAAAGTGCTTACCTGTACCGGAGAATGTGCCCCTGCTTTTGCTGTAAACGGTAACATCACCGAGTGTTTGCGGCTCCTCTGCCTGCTCTATGTCTATGGTTAAGTTCAAATCCAGGCTTCCGCCTGTATTGCCAACAAAGAAGGTAAAAGCGCGAAAATCAGTGGGATCAAAGGTGCCGCCAGTATCAGAAATAGTCTTTAATATCACGTCGAAGCCATAGCTATTCCCGCTTTCGTCTTTTGCAATGATGCTATAGATAGAAAAGGTTTCTCCATTTCTGCTTATGCGGCCAATGCTCACGAAGGCGGATCCGTTTCCATGCTCTGCGGTAGTTTCCAGGTTGAGTGAGTCGAAGGTCATTTTTATATAATTGCCAAGCTGGTTATTGCAGGAGGAAATATGGGTGGGGTCCTCCCTTCCATCGGGCCTGCAGGCTGTACTAAAGATGATGAACATACCAAGTGCAATGAAAAATAAGCGATTGTACATAGGTTTTAACTTTTTGATAAATAAAAATATATAAGCTTTAATATAAGCATGCAGTTATAACATGATTTTGGGGTGATTTGTTGTCAGTTGCAGCCTGGGTAATCAATAAAGGAGGGACCATCAGGCCCCCCCTGGTATTTTGGGTGCTGAATTTCATTCACACTTTTTTATGGAGGAGGTTGGTTTTGGGGAGGTTGTGAAACTACTTGGAATTGTTTTCCCCATGTAACTCCCCTTGTGTTTTCATATAGCTTGAAAAAATGAGACATAGTAAAAAAGCCATTTAAGAGGAGATAAGCCTCCCAAATCAGATCTTGAAAATCTCCATCTGCAAGACTGATATTCAGACCAAAGGCTTTAATTTTTTTGAATACCAGGGGTCTGGAATGGAGTAAATGGGTATCGTAATCGGAGAAATAATTTACGGTTTGTTCAACGTCATCTTCGGTTTTTGTCCCATTAAACATATATTCACAAAGCCAGGTTGTGACCAATTCCTTTGAGAGCTTTTCTGAGTCCTCGCATATTTCAAGCAAATCAAGCGAGTATTTTTCTAATAAGGGAATATATGCAGGCAACGCTTCTGGTCCCTCATTCTTGATAATTTCCCGAACCTTTTCAAAACCTCTTTTTATCGATCTGGCTGGTATTCCGTTAATTTGAGGATCAATAGGGCCTAAAGTTGCACTTGGGTGTAATGAGATAGAATTTCCCGACAGTGCGAGCATGGTGGCTGCAGAGTAAGCAGAGTGGGGAATAATGAAATGAACTTCTGAAAAGTTATTTCTTAAAATATTCACAATTCTTTCGGTGGCATCCGGTTGTCCGCCTGGACTATGGAGCAAAACATCAATACTCTCCGTATCTTTAAATGCACTTACTAAATCTGTAAATCCATCAATATCAGACAAGTCGATTGTATTGGGAGTTCTTGGGGGTACATCCAAAAATCTTGAGGCATAAACCAAAAGAGGACGTCCTCTTATCACTTCGATCTCTTTATAACAATCAACTCTTAATTTTTGTAAAAAATCTCCAGTTAATTTTTCCCGATTGTTTTTAACAAAATCGTGCCAGTCTTGTGTAGTTTTAAATCTCGGTCGTCGAGGCGATTGCGTTTGTATTGATGCGTCCATTTGAGGTGGAATGTGAAGAGAATGCGTATGATTTCCTTTTTCCCAAAGCAATATAAGTCCGTTCTATCAAATCGAATGTTTGATAATAGATATATAAGGAATTCAAGGATTTTTCCTTTATGATCTTTGAGTCATCATTTAAAAACAGCCTCGAATAAATGGTTTCGGGATTCTCCATATTTGTTTACTTTCAAAGATAAAACTACTTTTTTTTTTGCAAAAATTAAAATATAACTCCTTCTTTTCCTCCACCAAAGATCCATCTCATGATCACAGCAGCACAGCTTCAGTTTGACCGCCGGCATATCTGGCACCCCTATACCTCTATGCACAACCCCCTGCCGGTGTATCCGGTGGTGAGTGCCCGGGGGGTGCGCCTGCAGCTGGCCGACGGCCGCGAGCTCATAGATGGCATGTCGTCCTGGTGGACGGCCATACACGGCTACAACCACCCCCGCCTGAATGCCGCCATAGAGGAGCAGCTCGCCCGCATGGCCCATGTCATGTTTGGGGGCCTCACCCACGAGCCAGCCATCGCTCTGGCCCAAAAACTCATTGAACTTAGCCCACAAGCCATACAAAAAGTATTTTTCTGCGATTCGGGTTCGGTTTCGGTGGAGGTGGCCATCAAGATGGCCATACAGTACTGGTACGCCCGCAAGCGCCCCCGCAAGTGTAAGCTGCTCACCGTCCGCTCGGGCTACCACGGCGATACCTTCCAGGCCATGTCGGTTTGCGACCCCGAGACGGGCATGCACCATATTTTTCGGGGCGTACTGCCGGTACACTTCTTTGCCGACCAGCCGCGGGTGCGTTTTGGCGCTCCCTGGCAGCAGGAGGATATGGCCTCCTTTGAGCAGCTCATGCATGCGCAGCATGAGGAGCTGGCAGCCGTGATACTGGAACCCATTGTACAGGGAGCCGGCGGCATGTGGTTTTACCATGCCGAATACCTCAGGCAGGTGCAGCAGCTGTGCAGGCAGTACGACGTACTGCTCATACTGGATGAAATTGCCACTGGTTTTGGCCGTACTGGCAGGCTGTTTGCCTGCGAGTGGGCAGGGGTTACGCCCGATATCATGTGTTTGGGCAAGGCCCTGACGGGCGGCTACATGAGTTTTGCGGCTACGCTTACTACGGATCATGTTGCCAGCACCATCTCAGCGGGTGAGGCCAATGGGGGCGTATTTATGCACGGGCCCACCTTTATGGGCAATCCGCTGGCCTGTGCGGTGGCCTGTGCCAGTCTGGAGCTGCTGCTGCAAAGCCCCTGGCAGGCGCGCATTGCGCGCATAGAAGCCCAGCTCAAAGCGCAGCTTGCTGTTTGCCGGCAGTCTGCAAGGGTGGCCGATGTGCGGGTGCTGGGCGCCATAGGGGTGGTGGAAATGAAAGAGGCGGTGGACATGGCCCGCATGCAGCAGCAGTTTGTGGAGAAGGGGGTGTGGGTGCGGCCCTTCGGCCGGCTGGTGTACGTCATGCCTCCGTATATCATTTCGGAGGAGGAGCTTGCGCAGCTCTGCCAGGCGATGGTTGAGGTGACAGGCAGCAGGTTTGATTAGCCACTGAGGTTCACAAAGGGCACGAAGGAAGACACGAAGTCAATAGGAGATTTGGGGCGGAATGATTAGCCACGCAGTGCACAAATGAGCAAGCAAGATGAAGTAGAGACGCATGAATTGTATGGCTGGGACTTATGGGTGCTTTATGGTACATGTGCCAGGCGCGGGACTCATCCTTTGGGTTATTAGAAATGAATATGGGCAGGTAATTTTTTAGGCTGCTTACTTGACAGTCTGCTGAAATATCGCTAGCTTTAATCCAGCATGACAGACCAGGGTGCAGTTGGGGCTATGGAGGGGATATGCTGCGTAAAACGCAGGGTTGGGTTTAAGCGCTAGTTTTAGCACATTAGAAGAATGAAAATATTGGCTTACCTCCTGTCTTTATTACTGGCTGGATTTGTATGCTTGCTATTTTCCACATATATGACAACTGCTGCTGGACTTACTTCCCCGAGTCTGTTGATAAGTGTTGGTTTTTCAATATCCATTCCACCTGCACTATTTGGACTCTATATTGGCGGATATATGGCTATGAGACTGATTGGATGAAAAACGTGTTACAACCATGAATAAACCCAATAACGCAATGAAAAAAAGCATAGTTCTACTATTTTTATTCTGGCACATAGCAATGTTTGGCCAGGAAACCGTTACAACAACAGTTAAATACGGAGTTGAAAACAAGGAATTGCAAGATGTTTTTAGGTTTCAAAATATTTTCGTTGAAAAATTTGAATTTGGAAGCCCTCAAATTATGGGCAAATATTATCGAGTTTTTATCAAAGAATTTAAAAATGGGAAGCTGACTAGCTCAAAAGTATTATTTGATGGAACAGAGACAGATTTGTTTAAAATAAATTTGCCAACATTTAGCTTTAAAATATTTACTCAAACATCAAAAAATAACCTACGCGTACAATTGATGCATAGAAACTATGGAAGTGCAAAGCAAGACTTTGAACTGACTGAAAGTAGTGCTGAATATGTACCAAAAGACTTTTTTGGTGCTAATATAGCAGTTGAGAATCCATTGAATGAAGAGTTCCCATTATTGGCCATTATAACGCCGACAAAGCACGAGGATGGTTCTGCCTCATATTGTGAAGTAGTTCAATCTGAAATCAAAGCTGAAGAGTTAGGAAAACATTTTAATATTCCCCATCTGAGTACATGACAAAAAAATAGTGGGAAAGCGCAAAAGCGTTAAATTGAAGTTCCAACACTATCAATTTACCTTTGAACTTCCCCACCGATGAAAG
>RFHT01000309.1 GCA_003696835.1 Bacteroidota bacterium | reverse complement strand
TTCCGGCGGCACGGCCTTCAGGCCGGCCTGTATAAAGACGTGCATGGATTCATTGAGCGCGCCATGAACCGAGTGATAGTGCTGATTGTATTGTGGTGCATATAAGGTGGAAGAGCCGTCAAGGGTAATTTTGTGTTCAATTGCATGATAATTCATCTATTCAGTCAGTCCATTTGGATGAATATTTAAGCTGCCTGTAGCTCATCGAACATACTAACGATGAGCAGGGGTGAATATTCTTTGCAGCTAAGTAATTTATGAATTTTGTATTAACATTCACAGCAGGCTGCACATATACTTACCAAAATTTATCAAAGATCATTCCTTTGTGTAATATTTTTCGGGCAATTGTTCTATATACACCGAAGTAGAGGGAAAAGCGAAGGAAATGTCCATTTTTTCGGCCAGATACATGATCTCCAGCAAAATTTCCTGCCGGGCCTTGAGGAAGCCGGCGTAGTCGGTAAGTTCAAAATACACCGTAAAATTGATGTTAAGCGAAGAATCGGCCATTTCGTGAAAATAAATGATGTTTCCTTCTTTGCGCGTATCGGGATGCTGCTGCACGATTTGCTGAATTTTTTCTACAAACTCTTGCAGCTTGGCCGGGGGCGTGTCGTAGGTCACCCCTATATTGGTGACGTAGCGCCTGAAAGCCCGCAAGCCATGGTTGGTTACACTTTGATTCACCAGGTCGCCATTGGGGATGGAAAGCACCGAGCCGTCCAGCGTTCGCAGGCGGGTAGATCGCACGCCCACTTCCATGACAGTACCCGTTCCTTTGGGTGTTTCTATGAAATCACCTATCTGGAAAGGCTGATCCACAAATACGGTAATGGAGCCGATGAAATTCTTGACCGTATCCTGGGCCGCCAGGGCCAGGGCCAGGCCCCCTATGGATACCCCTGCCAGCAGGGCCGTCACATTTACGTCCAGGTTTTGCAGCACAAAAATTACCCCCAGAGAAACCACAATCAGCTTGGCTACTTTCCTCACCAGGGGAATGAGCTGGTCGTCCAGGGCTGTTTCGGTGCGGCTGGCCAGGTGCTCCATAACGCTGGAAAGCAAGTCCACAATGCGGTAGAGCACCACCACCCCAAACACGGAAGTGGCAATCTTGAGCCCCAGCGCCACATAACGTCCCAAGCCGATGGGCAATTGCAACACGGGAAAGAGCCACTGGATGAGTAAGGTAACCAGCAGCATGCTGAAGGGCCTGGCTACGGCATGGATGAGCTCCATATTGAGCTCCAGGGAGGAGCGAAACACCCTGGGAACGAGGCGTTTTATAACAAAACTCCACACCCAGTCAAATAACCTGTACACCAGAAACCCCAGCAGCAGCAGCAATACCATGCCTTCCCACTGCCAGACCTTCAGCCCCAGGGCCTTCTTTTGCCCGATTTTAGGCGTCAGTTTTACCAAAAAATCGGTCCCCACTGGAAAGAGCTGGTCGTGAATCTGCCCGATAGTATTCACCGTTTTCTTACTATACAGCCACTGGTCCCCTATTTTTTCCACATAAATGTCGGGATATTTGGGAAATACCCGGTAGCGGTGATGTCCCAGAGAGTCTTGGTAGTTGGGGTCGTCGGGTATTTCTTCCACATACACGTAGTAGGCTTCGCCATCATAAATCTGCTTGAGTTGTATGGCCAGTTCGCGCATTTCTTCCTCGCTGCGTTTGCCTCTGTACAGGGTGCGGGCAGCCATTTGGGGGTCAAATTTATCCTCCTGCAAAAAGCGCAAATGGCTGCTCACCGTACGGCGGGGCGTGGCCAGGCTAAACACTTCGGTACTAAACTCCTCCAGGGTATCGGTGGGCGAAGAAAGCTGCGGGAGGGTGTCCTGCTGCTGGGCCATCAAGGCCGCCGGAGCAGCCAGTACACCATACAGTACCAACAGTATGGGAAGATAGATTCTGTTCATGTTCAGCACAATTTTGGGTGCGAAATTACGCATTTAGGTGGATGAGAAAAAAATCATGGCTATGCCCTGCATTTGCCAGGCAGGCAGCAACAGGCTGCTTTGCAGCAGGCATGTTAGCAAATTGTTATCAAAATTTTACTTAATAATGAGTTCGGGCATAATTTTTTGGCAAAATCTTAGTATTTTAACTGGCTCAAAGGGGTATAGCGCATGAAAGTACTCATCCTGGATGTAGAAGAAGATATTTTGGAAATTCTTTGCTACAACTTCTCCAAGGCTGGTTTTGAGGTTTTGGGGATACATAATGAAGAAGATTTGCTCACACAGGCCCGTCTCGGTATGCCGGAGGTGGTGGTACTGGGCAATACCTGGCAGGAGCATAGTGGCCTCAGGGATCAGTTGAGGCAAATTCCCGGCCTGGGTGAATGCCTGCTGGTGTACCTGCACACCCATCTTCCCCCCAAAAAACGCCCCCTCCCCAATGAGTTGTACATACAAACGCCCGTAAAGCCCGGCCGAATCATCAAGCAGGTACAGCGTCGTTTATTTCAAAAACAACTCCAGGGGCCCGAAATTCCCAATGGCACGCCCTCTCCGGGTGGAACATAAAGGCCCTGCCTCCGGACATGCGCGCCGGCTGGCTATTCGTCTTCCAGCACCTCATAGCTGCTTTCGTCCAACTCTTCATAGGAGGATTCGCGCTGGCGTGACTTGCGCCCAGCAGCCTGCTTGCTTTCCTCTTGCCGCCTTTTCTTCATAAAAAAAGGCACAATCATCCAGGCCAGAAAGGCCAAAATGAGAACTATTTCCCAAAATCCGGGCATATTTCACGTGTTTTTCAACAAAATAATATCTTTGCCACCACTTAAGCATCAGAGGTGCGGTTGAAATTGTTCACAGGGTGACTTTTTCACAGCCGCAGCGTCTGAATAGGCAAATTACAAAAATCACCCTCAAATAACTCAAGAATCAACCATCATGAAAAAAATTTTTTCACTCTTTATGCTGTTTGCAGCCCTGGGCCTATATGCACAAGAAGCCGACACTTCCTATTGGGCAACCAGCGGCGTAGGCACCCTGAACTTTACCAACACCGGCTTTGGCAAATACTGGCAGGCAGGCGGCACCAGCGCCTTTTCTGTTTCGGGTTTGTTCAATTTCGTGGGCAATTATGAGAAAGAGAAAAATACCTGGCAAAACTCCCTGGATGTGGCCTACGGCCTGGTGCGCCAGGGCAAACTGGACGAAGCCAACAAGGACCGCTACCGTGCGCTCCAAAAAGCCGAAGACCGCCTGGACTTCCAGTCAAAGTATGGCTACAAGCTCAACCCCACCCTCAACCTGGGCGCATTTTTTGGCCTCAGAACCCAGCTGGCAAAGGGCCTGAAGATCGACCCGGCTCTGGGAAAAGAATTCAAAGACTCCGTGGTTTCCAAAGCATTTGCTCCTGCCTATATCAACTTTAACGTGGGCATAGACTACCAGCCCTCCAAACAATTGAGCATCTATTACTCGCCTGTCAACTCCAAAATGACCCTGGTAGGCGACGAGGCCCTGGCGCCTTTTTTCATCCCACAGGAAAACCTGCCCGATGTATCTACCTTTCGCTATGAACTGGGTTCTTTTCTCAACATCAAATTCCGTCAGGAAAACATCGTGAAAAACGTCACCCTGCAAACCAAGGCCGACTTTTTTTCCAACTACCTCAAAAACCCCCAAAACATTGATGTAAACTGGGAAACCCTGCTGGCCCTGAAAGTCAACGACTGGCTTACTACCAGCTTTTTTACCCACCTGATTTACGACAAGGACATCGTGTTTAACCTGGTGGACGACAACGGCCTTCCTACGGGTGAAACCGGGGATGCGCCCCAGTTTAAGCACGTGCTGAGCGTGGGGCTGACTTATAATTTTTTAGGTAAATAAAAAAGCAGGGGCCTTTGGCCCCTTTTTTTTTGTGGGCGGCTTCCTGCCGCTTCTTTTTTATGCACTTGCATGGCATGCTTTTTTTCTCTTTTTTGAAGTCAGAATCACCCTTTTTTAGCCTGCATGAACAAACGCCATTTTTCCCGCATTTTGCTATGCCTGCTGCTGTATGCCGGCAGCAGCGGGGCCGCGTTCGCTTGCACCTGTTCTCCCCTGTCTGCGGCTGAGGCCATTGCCCAGGCCGATCTGGTATTTCAGGGCAGGGTTACGTCCGTAGAAACCAACTGGATTTCCGGCGGCTGGAAGTTCGCTTTTGAGGTGAGCCAGAGCTGGAAAAAAACCACCAACCGGCTCTACATCGTCAATACGCCCTGGGAAAAGGACTGTGGCTATGTATTTGAGCAAGGCAGGGAATACCTGGTGTTTGTGAAAAGGAAATTTACTCCCAAAACCAACCGCTGCATGGGCAACAAGCCCATAGAGGAAGCCGCGGAATACCTCGCCCTATTGGGCCGGGGAAATACCCCCATGCGATCAGCCAATTACACCAAAATGATCTGGCTGGTTTCACTTGCGGGCTTTCTGGGCCTGGCTTTTGTGGCCTTTGTGGTATTGCGAAAAAAAATACGGCCCAGGTAAATCCGCCAAACACCTGCACCATCTTTTAATCTCTGACAACCCATGACTGACCCTGCCCCTCACATCAAGCTGGAACCCAGTTGGAAACGCGCATTGCTACCCGAATTCAGCAAGCCTTATTTTCAGCAGCTCAAGCAGTTTTTGCTGGAAGAAAAAAAGGCCGGTTATACCATTTACCCGCCGGGAAACCTCATTTTTCACGCCTTCAACCGCACCCCCTTTGAGCAGGTGAAAGTCGTCATCATCGGCCAGGACCCCTATCACGGTCCTGGCCAGGCACACGGCCTGTGCTTTTCGGTGCCGGCGGGCGTTACGCCCCCCCCTTCGCTACGCAATGTTTTTGCTGAGCTGCAGCGCGATGTGGGCATTCAGATGCCCAGCCACGGCAACCTGGAAAAATGGGCCGACCAGGGAGTGTTGCTGCTCAACGCCATACTGACGGTGCGCGCGCGGCAGGCAGCTTCCCATCGCGGCAAAGGCTGGGAGCAGTTTACCGATGCGGCCATACAGGCCCTCAACGACCAGCAGCAGGGCATCGTATTCCTGCTTTGGGGCCGCTATGCCCAGGAAAAAGGGCGCATCATTGATCCACAGCGCCACCACGTACTCAAAGCTGCCCACCCCTCTCCCCTGGCCCGCAACGCCTTCAATGGCTGCCGCCACTTCTCTCAAACCAATGCCCTGCTGCAGGCCCAGGGAAAAACGCCCATCGACTGGCAGATATAGCACAGCCCAACAAGCAATGCGGGCATACTATGGCAATCGCATAAAAAATTAAGCGCGAAAAATAGCTTAACTTGGGCAAAGAAGCCATGTCCCAGTTGCAAGCCCACCTGCCGGGGTATCAGCTCCATAGGAGCTTCACCTTTGTAGCCTTCGCCACATAATCATTTTTCAAGTCCCAGCGGGGCGATATATGCTATCGATGAAGATTTTGTGCCGCTCCTACGGAGCTGGGAGGGGGGGGGCTGGTTGTTCTACAAAGGTTTAGCCCCGCTGGGGCTACAAAGCTTTCGTCCCGCTGG
>RFHT01000308.1 GCA_003696835.1 Bacteroidota bacterium | reverse complement strand
GCAATGATGCCCCCCAGCAGGGCCATCAGCCCAAAGAAGACCTTCTGGCCCAGCAAGCGCCATTCGACCGGGACGCTTTGGGAGGGAGGCGAAGGTGGAGACCCCGACAGGCCCTTCAACAGGTCTATGGCCAGGTAGAGAGCGGCTGCCAGGGTAAGGTAAAAGCCAATGGCAAGCAACTGGTAATATCCCTTTGCTTCAAACAGCCCTATATCTACCAGCTTGTACAACAGCAGGCCCGCCACCACCAGTATGCCCACCTGCTCGGCACGGGCCAGGGCAGTAGGCTGGCCCGCATGCCGGGCCAGGTCTAGGATGATGAGCAGCCCGAACAGGGGCAGCAAGGCAAGCAGGTATATTTCCTTCCCGATGGAACTTCCATGCTGGGTGATCTGGAAGCCAGAGCCGGAAAAAATAGAGATTTGAACCCAGGTCATGAAATAAGCCCCGATCAGGGCCAGGCTGGCCCAAAATGCCCCTTTTGTAAACAGTTGTTGGTTGTTCATTGTATGGTATGTTGAATAATGATACATCGACTTCCTGGCTGCTGCCCTGCCCGCTGGAGGGCCCGGCGGGCAGGGGCAGTGCCTCAGGCTGTTTCCTACAGAATAATGACCACCCCTATGCGGGCCTGCAGTCCATTGATTTTGAGTGGCAGTTTTTCCAGGTTGCCGCGGTTGGTGGTGAATAGGCTCACATTGGGGTCATCAAATCTTTCCGTAGCCCGCACGGGGTCGCCGTTGGCGGTTTCATCGGCGGTAAACACCAGGCGGGGGGCAAAGCCAAACATGCGCAGGTGGTAGTCGATTTCCAGGTTGAGGCTCATTTTGTCAAACAGCCTGTACTGCGCAAAGAGGCCCGGGCGCGCAGTAAACTCCTCCGACCGCAGGTAAACGGAGAGGTAGTCCTGATAAAACCGTTGTCCGTTGATCTGGATGTATTGCGCATTGTTGAGCAGGTCGCCCATGTAAACCGACTTGCGGCCGGCTCCCAGGTGGAGCTTTGCCCCTGCCTGCAGATTGGGAACATCCACGCCCAGGGAGTTGAGCAGGTAAAGGCCCAGGCCGATATCCACAGCCGTAAAATTGGCCTGCCCGGCCATGATCAGCATGCCTATATCCAAGAAGCCTTCATCGGCCAGCATGCTCAGGGCCATGTACATATTGAAGGAACCGGATTGGGCCTGCAGACGGCGGGAGGTGGTGAGGTTGTCCCTGGAGGGAGAGTCGTCAATGTATTGGAGAAAGTACCCTCCTGCTTGGACCGGCATCTGGGCCCAGCCCAGGTTGATTTTGACCCCCACGTCCTGCGCATGCAGGGAGGGCATCAGGGCAGTGAATATGCACATACTCACCGCTATAAAAAGGGGTTTGGTGAAGTAGTTCATGGCGTTTTATTTTAAGTATGTTCCAATTTGTCTGGCAAGGGTGGCTGAGAGCATGCGTGCGGCCTGGTTGACGCGCTCCTCATCTATGGGAGGGGCTTTTTGGTCGCGCGAAGTCAGCACGAGCACCTCAGAGCTGAGGGCGCGTTCATCTCCGCTAAACCTGGCCCAGCTGTAGTCGTAGGTATAGGTTTCTTCAAAGGAATTGCCCGATAAGAGCCTGGCTGTTTGCACATCTATGATCTTGTAGGAACCACTGATTTTGGCATAAGCCTGCTGGTTGTATTCGGTCACTTTGGCATACACGGTCCCCATTACGTCGCGCACCCTTCTTTTTCCTTTAGAATCGGTATAGACCTCCTGATCCACCACGGCCTGCGCTTGCTGGGTGTATTGCTTGGAGGTGATGTCGTTTTCGTTGGAAATAATTTGGGTAATCTGGCCAGTAATGATGCGGTGTATGCCCAGCACTTTGCCCATTTCTACGGCAGATTGTTGATCCACTACGCCGCTGGCGCTGAGGTTTTGTTCCTGCAGCAGGCGCTGCAGTTGGTCGCGGTTGATGATTTCGACAAACTCCATGGCCGAGCGGTTGTTGACCAGCATGCCGATGAGGTCGTCGGTCACCTTTTCGCCTATGGCGCCGTACTGCATTTTGTGGCTTTTGTTTTCAAAGGGAATGATGGCTACGCGCATGGTAGCTGCTTCGCGGTTTGAGGCGTACATGGCCATAGCATCCTTGTAGGCAGGTACAAACTCCTGCGTCCGCTTAAAGGCCTTGGCCGCCGCTTTGTGGTTATCTATGCCCCCTTTGGCCATGAGCCTTTTGCCCTGCTGGTACAACTGCTCGGCAGTTTGGCGCCTGGCCTCCTGCAGTCCGCGTTCGGCTACAAACAGTTTGTCTTGATAGTCGGTATAGGTGAGCTGCAGCTCCCGTTTCGATTTTTTGCCAATAAGTGGCGGCAGGCTCTGCAGTTCGGTTTGGAGTTCAATAAAGTAGCGGTAGCCTTTTACCAGCTGTTCTCTGGTTTGCACCGTTTGCTCTCCGGTAAATTCTGCTCCGCGCGACTCCAGCTCGCTGATTTTTACCTCAAAGGTACGTTCAGCAGCCGGATAGGCCACCTCCAGTAGTTCGTGCGCTTTGTCGTAGTCGGGTTTCTTCCGCAGTGCCTTGATAAGGGATACTACTGCCTGGATATGCTGTCCGTTCTGGTAGGCTTTCTTGGCAGCATTGGTATAGCCAGATGCATTTTTAAATACCGGCTCCTGGGCCAAGAGTTGTGCATGACCTGCCAGAAAAACAAACAGCAGACAGGCCACAAATTGCGGGTTTAACAGTTTTCGGGTTTTCATCGTTGCGGTATGCATTAATGTTGCGTGGTGAAAAAAGAAGCCACTCCAAATCCGGCGCCTTAGCTGTATGCACGCTCTGCAGGCAGGACCACAGCAGGCGTTTTCCCTTTGCTTTGGGATTCAGAGGCGTTTTATCATAGGGGTTTCCCAATAGTATGAAGAAATTGTGGTAATAATGTGTGAAAAAAATGGCAGGATGTTCCCCTTTACAGGGCATGGACTTCAGGGCACACATGCAAGTGGGGAGCCTGCCGCAGGGCGGCTTCATTCAGCTGGGAGGCGGGCAGGATGTGGCCATTAGCCAGGCGCACGTGCTGCTGCTGGTCGGGGGTGATGAGCAGCACATAGCCCGGCCTGCAGCTCCTGAACCGGAACCAACATGCCCTGAGGCCCGCCAGCAGGCCGTGGCGCCTGGCCTCGGCATACACATAACGGGAACAACTCAGGGAAAATAAACAGCTGCGCCTGTGGCGCGGAGGAATGACACACCAGTAACATTTGATGGCAAATAATAAGACCCACTTCATTTTTTGAACACCATAAAGTGCATGGTCATGTTAAAGCCGGGTTGGGCCCCAAAGCCAAAACAGCCATTGGTGCCGGCTACCCAGGTTTCCAGGGTTTCTACCTGCATGTATTCCCAGCCTTCAGCATGGTACTTGGAAATGACGGCTTCCATTTCCTGGGCCACCTTAATGGGGGACTCATTGCGCCCCATCTGAGGAGAAATCGATACGACTTTGTATGCCATCTTCGTC
>RFHT01000307.1 GCA_003696835.1 Bacteroidota bacterium | reverse complement strand
GGAATGTGAAGGTCTTCACACAAATGGGCAAACAGCTCATCCCCTTCACCTCCGCTTTCCATACCCCAGATCAGCAAGTCGGCCTTTAGCTGCTTTACTTCCCGCAATATCTCTCGTGCGGGCTGGCCAAAGCGTATGCTCGACTTGCACTTCACTGCATAGGGAATGTAGGCGCGTTTGGCTTCCCTCAGCAGCAAACGCGCATGCCGCGCCGCCTTTTGGGTGAGTACCTCCGACTGTTCATCCATGCCATAATCCACACCAAAGGATACGGGAACTTTTACCACGTGTAGCAAGGTCAGATCAGCCTGGAACAGCTGCGCGAGAAACCCGGCCTTCTCTATCGCCTCATAAGAAGCGGCAGAAAAGTCAACGGGACATAGAAGATGGTATAGCTGCTTCATACACTAGGGGTTTTAGGTGAATAGGAATAGGTGATGTGTAAAAAATAGGAAAAATTCCCGAATTTTCCCAGACATTTTTCGCCTGTTTTTGCCACCACCCCCATCTTTTAGGGCCAATAGTTGATTTAAAACTACTTATTTTCTTACTTTGGCTAATTGGGAATATCGGAAAAATACAAAGCGCATTTTCCCGATATTTCTCAAGCTCAGACGCAATTTCTATTTTGATAAAAACAACTAATCAAACCAAGTTATCATGAAAAAATCATTCATTCTGCTAATGACCGTGCTGGCATCTTCATGGCTGATGTGGAGTTGTAACACCGCACAGGACCAAGCACAGGAAGAAGAGGGGGGAGAGCAAATAGCCCTGAAGGTTAGTCCCCTCACGGGATCCCCCGAATTTGCCGATGCCGCCCTCAGCCTGGAAGGCGAGCCCACCATGGACGGCAACAAGGCCACCTTTAACTTCAAGGTGGAAAACTATACCCTGGGCGAGCAAACGCCCGGTGCAGGCACCAACGGCCTGGCCAACTCGGCCAAAGGCCAGCACATCCACTTTATCGTGGACAACGGCCCCTATTCCGCGCATTATGAGCCCGTGGTAGAAAAAGAGTTTGAGCCCGGCAACCATGTCATCCTGGCTTTTCTTTCCCGTTCCTATCACGAAAGTGTGAAAAACCCCAACTCCTATGTGCTCACCCAGCTGCAGGCAGGTGGTCAGGGCGAAGCCCTGGACCTCAGCGGGCCCCACCTCTTTTACAGCAGGCCCAAAGGCACCTACAAAGGCGATGACACCAAAAAACTCATGATAGATTTTTTCCTCATCAACTGCGACCTCTCCGAAACGGGATTCAAGGTGAAAGCCACCATTTCTGGCGATGGCTACCAGCATGAGGAAACCTTCACCAAGTGGCAGCCCTACGTGGTGGAAGGCCTGCCCCTGGGAGAGGTGAAAGTCAGGCTCGAGCTCATAGATGCCGAAGGCAACACGGTTGACAGTCCCTTCAACCCGGTAGAGCGTAGCGTAAGCCTGGCTGCTGCCGATGCCTCCTGAAATGCATCGCCTTCAAAAAGGGAGCGAAAAGCATGCTGGCTGAATGCCTCCCAAGCAGGCACGCCCGCAAACTGAGTTTGCACGAATATGCATTTCTCTGAAACTTCTGCTCCCACAAGCAACGTAAAACCTGAAAAGCCGTCTTTGGAAAGACGGCTTTTCACTTTCTTGAGGCGCCACAGCCCCCGTTGACCAATCGTTTTTGACAGCAATACCCAATGAGCACCAACATGAAAACCACTGTTTTGAAATGGACAATGAGCCTGCTTTTTGTTGGCATGAGCAGCTTGATGGGTCAGCAGCAGCTGAAGGCCCAGTGGATGCAGGCCGAAGAAGAACTCCCTTTTCCCCCACCTACCATGCCCAAACCCCTGCTGGCTCCGGCCACTGAAGAAACAGAACCTGGCCCCCTGCCACCCGCCCTGGCGCCCAAAGTGGTACCTGCTCCCTACCGGCTGGACAACAGCCCACCCGCAACCTCCCCTGCTATTCCCCTCATTTATCCCCACGAGCGGGCCCAACTGGACCGGCAAACAGCTTGCAGCTTTTTCGGCCAGCATTTTTCGCTTTATTACCATACCCGCATGAGCATGAGCCTGCCCTACCGGGCCAGCGAGGCCGAGATTTCCCAGCTGTGGGCAAAACTGCAGCGCAGCCCCTACCAGCTGGTGTTGAAGCAACTCCGGCGGCAGGCCCGCAACCTGCGCCTCAACGACTGGGGCTTTGCCCTGCTCGTACACGAAACGGCCCGGCGCATTTATCCCCGGGATGTGCGTGCCCAGCGTTTGTACGAGGGATTGATGCTCTCCCAAAGTGGATTTGACCTGCGCCTGGCCATGCAAAGTGGCAAACTCTACCTGCTTATGCCCGCTGAGCAGGTCATTTATGGTGCCACTTATTTCCGCAGAGAGGGAAAAAAATACTACGTGCTGGAACTTGGGGCCAGGTCGCCCCGCGTGGAGGAAGCCAGGGTGCTGGACCTGCCAGGTATAAGCAACGGCAGGAAAAAGCTCAATTTTGAGCTGGCAGAGGCTCCCCTCCTTCCCGGTAAGCAGCTCATACGCAAGCTAAGATTTTACTACCGCGGCCAGACTCACCACTTTGAAGTGCCCCTGAATCAACATCTGCTGGATTTCTACCGCCAGTATCCCTTTGTGGACCTGGAGGTGAAATTTGGCGCCCCCCTGAGCGAGCAGGCCCGGCAGGCTCTGCTGCCCCAACTGGGCCGCCTGGTGGCGGATATGTCCGAAACCGAAGCCGTCAACCTGCTGCTGCGTTTTGTACAAACCGCCTTTGAATACCAAACCGACGGCGAACAGTTTGGGGAAGAGACTTATATGTTTGCCGAGCAAACCCTGTACTATCCCTACAGCGACTGTGAAGACCGCTCGGTCTTATTTGCCTTTCTGGTGAGGGAATTGCTTGGGCTGCCCACCATTGGGCTGGTATTTCCCGGCCACGTGGCCACGGGTGTGCGCTTTAGCCGCCCGGCTGAAGGCGCCTACGTACAATACCGGGGAGAGAAGTACTATTTATGTGATCCAACTTACATGTATGCTACCTATGGAACGGTGATGCCCGAAGTGGCCGGCCAGTCAGTAAAAGTAGTGATGTATGAGTGAAAGTAGTTGTTCAAACAAACCCATAAGCCATGAAACACTTGTTTACCCTGCTGATGATCCTTCCGTTGGGCCTGCTGGCCCAGTATCCGCCTTCCCGGGCCAGTTTTTGGTTTGTGAAGGGCAAACAGGCCGATGAAGCTCATGCCTACCACGAAGCAGAGCGTGCCTACACCCAGGCCATACGCATGGGCTACCGCCCCCTGAGACAGGCCTACCTGGCGCGCGCAACGGCAAGGGCCCGCCAACAAGCCTACCAGGCTGCCCTGGATGATTACAACAAGGCCATTGCCCTGGACCCTTATTACGCCAAAGCCTACGCCAACCGTGGCAACACCTTTGCTGCCCTGGGCATGCACCGCCGGGCCATACAGGACTTTGACAAAGCCATAAGGCTGGGCCTGAACGATGCCCGAATATACTGCCTCAGGGGCATCTCTCTGGCCCTGGAAGGGGAATTTCGAAAGGCCCTGGCAGATTTTGACCAATCCCTGCGCATAGACAGGCGCTACGCTGAAGCCTATTTTCAGCGGGGCCTGCTGTGGCAGCAGTGGGGCTACCCCGAACGGGCCGCAGGCGACTTCGAAAAAGCCATCCTGTACGACCCCTCCGACCAGGACGCCAAAGATGCCCTGCGCCGCCTTCGTAACCAAACCGCCTATCAGTACGGGCAGCCTGATGCCGATTTTGCCCAGTCCACTCCCCATACCTACCAGCCCAACCGAGGCAGTTGGGAAGAACCTCAGGAAAAGTCCCGGCCTGCTGAGCCGGAACCAGCGCCCCCTACTTCCCCGCCCGTAGCGGAAGCCCTGGACGACTACCACATAGACCAGAATCTGCCTCGCAGCCGCATGTATAAACCCGACGCCATTGCCATCGTCATTGGCAACCGCCACTATGAGCATGCCAGCGAGGTGCGCTTTGCCCACAAGGATGCCAGCATGGTCAAAAAATACCTCACTCAGGTGCTGGGCTTTCGCGAGGGCAATGTAGTTTTGCTGGAAGATGCTACCACCAGCGATTTCCAGGTGTACTTTGGTACGCCCGAAAACCCGCAAGGTAAATTGTATAACATGGTCAAGCCCGGTAAGTCGGAGCTCTTTGTGTACTACTCGGGCCATGGTGCCCCCGACCTCAAAGAGAAAAAAGCTTTCTTCCTGCCGGTGGACTGCGACCCCAATTACATTCAGCTGGGCGGCTATTCCCTGGAGGCCTTTTACCAAAACCTGGCCCGTATTCCCGCTACCAGCAAAACCGTGGTACTGGATGCCTGTTTTTCAGGCATTAACATTTATCAAAACCTCTCCCTGGTGCGCATCAAAACAGACCCCAACCGCCTGGCGGACCCCAACCTGGTGGTGCTGAGTTCCTCTACCGCTGAGCAGCCGGCAAGCTGGTACAATGCGAAGGGCCAGGGGCTGTTTACCTGGTTTTTTCTGCGCGCCATACAGGATGTACGGCATGCCGACGCCAATGCCGACGGCCAACTGACCCTGCGGGAAGTGCATGCCTACCTCTCCGACCCAACCGATGGCATTCCCTACTATGCCCGCCGCCTCCACGGCATAGAGCAAACGCCCCTGCTGCTGGGAAAAGACAAAGAGCGCGTGCTGATGAGTTATTGAGGCATTCATCTGCTCAGCCCGCTTCACCTGCCTGCTAGACCATAGGTAAGGCAGGTGAGGTGGATTTGGATATGTGAGATGCTGGATTTCCTCTGTATAATTATTCATAATGCCTTTTCTATGCCTTATTGAAAGTTTGGCTTCATGCATTATCTCCAATTTTTCAGGACAAAGGGGAGAGAGCTATCGTTGTAAGCTACTCATTTTCAACGACTTGTATTAACCACCTCCAACTCCTCCTTGAAAAGGAGGAGAGTTCTCCTGGGCAGGCGGCGCAGCCGCCTGCGAACCCGCTCAGCTCCCCTCCGGGGCACGGGCTTCATGGCCCCCTTAGGGGCCCAAATATGGGTAGCGCATATTGAACAACTCCATTGTTATTGTGCTGGAGCCCGGCCCTAACCCTTATATCCCCTCCATCAGCTTCTCCAAGCGGTTGATACTTTGCACCATAGCCCGTACAGAGTGGTAGTTGACCTTCCAGGAGTGGCTCATGTGGGTCCATATCGGTTTGCCTTCCCGTGTGAGCAGGGGCCACCATTCTCCCACCTCATGGTGTATGCCCTTGTCGAACACAAAACGGTGCACCTGCTCGTAGGCCTGCCAGTAGATTTCCTCACCCAGCAGTTGGTAGGCATCCAGCATGCCAATGAGCAGCTCGGCCTGCTGCCAGAATTCCTTTTCCATGTCGGTGGGAGTGCCGTCGTGCAGGCCCTCCACATACACCCCTCCATACTCCCAGTCGATGCCATGCTGCACGGCATGCCCAAAGATGGTTTCAAATAGCTCCCTTTGGGCCAGGGGGTCCTGGCCCAGAATGCGCAGGGCATGCAGGTACAGCCAGGCAAACTCCACATTGTGGCCGTAGCTGCTGTTGTCATCGGCATGGGGCTTGGCGCCCCCGTCCTCAAAGCGGTCCCAGCCCCACACAATGTCAAACTTGATCTGGGGCGCTACGCGCCAGTCGGGCCAAAACTGCGGAATGCCGGTTTTGTAAACGGGATGCAGCATGCGTTGCAGCAGGATCTGTATGACTTCCTCCAGCCTGCGGCGGTGGATGTGCTGGCCGCTGCATTCGTACAGGCTGGTAAAGGCCTCCATGAGGTGCATGTGCACGTCCAGGGTTTTGCGGTC
The DNA here is from genome assembly GCA_003696835.1 of Bacteroidota bacterium. Classification (GTDB taxonomy): domain Bacteria; phylum Bacteroidota; class Bacteroidia; order J057; family J057; genus J057. Next base: position 10,996 of record RFHT01000307.1, on the reverse strand, counting down.
GCCTCCCTTGCTGCCGGGGCCGCACAGCCGCCAGTCGCGTTCAAACATTTCAAAATAGCCGCCATACATGCTGTCGAGGGCATATTTTTGCAGCAAATCAAACACTTTGCCCGCATACTCCAGCCCGGTGGGATCGCCCGAAGCCAGGCTGTACTCGGCCAGGCTGTAAACGGCAAAGCTGTGGCCATAGGCTATTTTCTGGTCGATCAGCACCTCGCCCTTGCGGTTCATCAGCCAGTAAAAGCCGCCGTGCTGCTGGTCCCACATTTTGCTCAGCAAAAAATCCAGGCAGTGCCGGGCCATTTCCAGGCAGGCACCCCCGCCATAACCAGCCCGGTGGGCCGAAGACATGGTGTAGAGCGAGCGGCTCTGGGCGATGAGGGATTTTTCATCCTCTCCGCTGTCGCGCCCGTACTGGTCGAAGTGGGTGATGACCCCGCCGTACTGCTCGTCCTTCATGCGGTCGAGCCAAAAGGGGAGCAGTTCTTCGGTCAGGTGATGGCGGGCCTGCTGCAGGCAGTGTTCAATGTGGTTGCGCTCGGGCATAGTGCTTGGGTTTATCTTGGCAACATTGGGTAGCGAAATATAGCAAGAAAGGCACACTGCTACAAAGGCTGACCTTCATTGGAGTCATCCAATCATTTGTCCATTTCTCATACGTCCTGCCAGTGATCCACAAAAATCCGCTTAATCTGTGTCATCGGCCTTCCATCATTGATGGTCCACAGATGACCTTATTCAAGTTGCAGGGCAAGCCCCTAACGCTAAAAAACCAGGTAGATTCATCTGATGGCCCCAGCCACCAGATGACCACTTGGGGAGCACAAATGTTTCTTGACCTAAGGGGAGGACAAGGGGGCGGGAGATAGGAGCAGGCTCCCTTGCCCTGCGGCTTTAGCCTGGGGTTTGCGGGGAAAATCCCTTGGGGGATTTCGGTTCCGACACATCTTGTTTACAAAATGCCAATAATTTCAACGATAACATATTGACTATCAGGCAATTTTTGAGCAAAAACGAATGCCCTACAGCAGTTTGAAACTGCTGCAGAAATAGATAAAAGGGGTTATACTCCCAAGCGTGCCAACACCAAGCAGTCCGAAGGAATCTTAGAAGGTACGGCCCCACTCATTGTAAAATGGCGGCGACATCATACAGGCCCTCCTACTGCTGTCCAGCTTCTTCGCAGGCTTGCAGAAAAGCCAGCCGGAGTTCCTTATCATCATAATTCATGGGGGGATATGCATGCAGGATGGCCCCGCTCTGGTCGAGCAAAAACAACATAGGCGTATGCGGAAACCCCAGAGAGCGTCTCACTACATCTTTGGGATCATGCATTGCGGGGAGGTTTTTTTCAGTCGTATGTCCTCCCTCGGCAGCTGCATGAATCAGATAAACCACAGGGAAGTCAGCATCATCATGCAGCTCAGTGGCCAGTCCCAGGGCTTTTTCCACACAACCCATACAGTCAAATTGGGTGTAGAGCAACACCAGGCATGGCAGTGGCAGGGAGTCCGCCAGGGGAAAGCTTTTCCCTTTGAGCCGGTTTATTTCGGCTGATACCTGCTCCAATTCCTGCACCTGCCAGGCTTGACGGGCAGGTGCTGCCTCCCCTTCACGTGGTTGGGATGCCGAGTCCCGGCATGCCCACAGCAACAGCAGAACGGCCACCAACATCAACAACAGGGCTCGGTTCATGGCGTCTCAGGTAAAGGAAAACGGTACAACATGTTTGAATACATGGAAAATGCTACGAAGGAATTGGTTTCGGGAAAAAAGGTAAAGCCATCCAGCACCTCCTCCGGCTCCGACTCATCCATTTGCAGCAAAAAATGCCTCGTAATGTGCATCTGCGGATATACCTCTATGACAAACACCTGATTGATATTGCCTTCGTGACTAGTGCCTATATGCTCGGGCTCTATATCAGCAAATATGACAAATAGTTTACCCTTTGCATAGTCAGCTCTGGCAAATAGATAGGCAATGAATTTTGCACCTGGGGGATTACGCTTACGTAGCACATCAATGTACGCATCCCGGTGTTGTTGAGCATTTTGAAGGACAGGGTGTGAGCTCAAGTCCAGTTGGTCCAGCAGCTTTCCTTCCCGGCTATACCGGCTGATAATGGGGTGCATCATTTGCACAGCCAGTATGTCCTTGTGTTCGGTAATAAATACATGGTGCTGAATTTGAAGGTCGGGCGCATATTGCCCCTTTTCTCCTATGCGCTGAACAATGTTTGACTGCTGGTTGAACACCACAACCGGAGACTCCAGTAAATGGGAGGAAATGGCAATGCTGTCTCCGCTAAACAGGTCAAATTGAGTATCCACAAATCCAGCCTCCTTTGGCAGGGCAATGGTGTTTAAATAGGGGTAATGTGCAGCCAGGGCATAAAAGTTCACTCGCCTGTTTTCTGCATCCAGCACCACGAGCTGATCCTCAAAACCCCTGGTGAATGCGGCTCCCAGCAGCTCGCCCGGTCCCCGGCCCGTGCGTCCGATGATTTCTATGAGCGACAAATCCTTATCCAGCACCAGTACCCGGTTGGCGGAATACTCAGATACATAAAGCCGTCCCCGGTAGCTGGAAATAGCTTCACACTCCTTCAAAAAAATGCTGTCCTGCCAGGATTCTATGAGGGTATCGGGCAGCAGGGTCTCTATGGCCACCTCTTTGGCCGCTGGTGGAGAGCAGGCCCAGCATATACAAATGAGCATGGCCAGCAGGGCAGAGCAAACAGAGCGGGAAGATGGTTTGGGGAAGAAGGTATTCATGTATGCTTTACAAAGTTGTATGAAATAGAAGAGAAGGGAGCTCAAACACAAGTGCTCACTCCCTTCAGTTGGTTGAAGTAGGCTTAGGCAATGTCGTCGCAGGTATATGTAGTTCCGAACCAACCTCCGCAACGAATCGCTGCACCATCATCTTTTACTTTACACTGCTGCCCCGGACCACAGGTAGCAATGGTGTTTCCACAGATAATAAAGCAAGCCTGGGCAAGTTCAAGTCCAAAACTGAACATACAGAGGGTCATGGCCCATACCATCATTTTCTTTTTCATAACAGATGGGGGTTTTAGGGTTAAACAATCAAACTTCTATGCCAATTTAACTGGGTACAAACCAACCACTCCCCTCAAGGAAGGGAATGAATTTTTAGCCCATAGCTCACCGCATCAGGTGAATCCCGAAAAATAATGTGATGGAAATTTTTCCTAAGGAAGTTTTCTTAACTCATTCGTTTGCTTCCTATATATAAGCATTCTGCTTACATGGACACTAAGCAAAAAAAAAAAAAAACAATTTTCCAAATATACCTGTAAAAATTTTGATGTTTAATTCAATTTAATTTTCCAATGCGTTCATTATGAACAAAATGAATGATCCTTTTTGGAAACACTTTGCAACAGCCATATTCTGGCTCCTAGCGGGGCCATGCCTCCCAGTGAGCGCGGTAGTGGGCCTGGGGCCACCACCGCGCTTTGGCCACCCGGCGCTGCCGGTTTAGCATCGGCACAAGTAGCGTTGGCAAAACGGGACATTACCCATCCCCCCGGGCTGTATTCCACAGGCCTGCTTGGGGTTACAAACCCTGTTACTATTTCCACAGCAGTTGCAAACTGCTGTGGGCAGATCATACTGGCGTGCGGGGCACGCCATGAACGGCGGTGTTATGCTTCAGCAAACGCCCCCAACAGCACTTACTGCATGGTTGTTGAATAAAGGAAATCCCGCTTGCGGGTTGGAAGAAGCAATCATAACCCCACCAGTGGTTTCTATTTGAGAACATTACCCCTGTATGGAAACCAATGATTTCCATTAATTTTTTGGGAGGTGATGAACGAACATCTACCTCATCTGCCTGCTATCGGAAAGCAGGCAGATGAGGTGGGCCAGATGCTGCAGAGGGCCATCCTCAGGCCCGCTCCAGAATGGTGGCGTAGCCCTGCCCTACCCCTACGCACATGGTCACCAGGGCGTAGCGCTTCTGCTGTTTCTGGAGTTCCAGGGCAGCGGTGTGCAGGATGCGGGTGCCCGAGGCGCCCAGGGGGTGGCCAATGGCAATGGCGCCGCCATTGGGGTTGATGCGGGGGTCGTCGTCGGCCAGTCCCCACTGCCGAATGCAGGCCAGGCATTGAGCAGCGAAGGCCTCATTGAGCTCGATGAGGTCCATGTCATCCATGCTGAGGCCGGCTTTTTCCAGGGCTTTGTTGGAGGCACCTACCGGGCCAATGCCCATGATGCGGGGTTCTACCCCTACGACGGCCGAGCTCACAATGCGAGCCAGGGGCTTGAGGTCGTAGCGCTTGAGGGCTTCATCCGAAGCCACAATTACCGCAGCGGCCCCGTCGTTGAGGCCGGAAGCATTTCCGGCCGTGACGGTGCCGCCCGCTTCGGCCTTTTTGAAGGCCGGGCGCAGCCTGGCCAGGCCCTCCGGTGTAGTATGTGGCTTGATGAACTCGTCATGCTCAAACAAAATGGGGTCGGCTTTTCGCTGGGGGATGCTCACCGGCACGATCTCTTCGGCCAGGCGGCCCGAGTTCCGGGCTGCCGTTGCCTTCATCTGGGAGCGGTAGGCAAAGGCATCCTGGTCTTCGCGGCTGATGCTGAACATTTCGGCCAGGTTTTCGGCCGTTTGCCCCATGCCTTCGGTGCCGTAGAGGGCTTCCATTTTGGGGTTGACAAAGCGCCAGCCAAAGCTGCTGTCGTGCATTTGGGCATCGCGCCCAAAGGCTTTGGACACTTTGGAAATCACCCAGGGGCCACGGGTCATGTGTTCCAGCCCGCCGGAAATGAAGAGGTCGCCATCGCCCGTTTGTATGGCGCGGTGGGCGTGGATGACCGCCGACATGCCCGAGGCGCACAGGCGGTTGACCGTTTCGCCGGGCACACTCCAGGGCAGCCCGGCCAGCAGCAGGCACATGCGTGCCACATTGCGGTTGTCTTCGCCGGCCTGGTTGGCACATCCCATGATCACGTCCTCATAAGCCTCAAGAGGAATGGAGGCTTGTTTTTCTGTCAGGGCCCTGAGTACCAGGGCGCCCATGTCGTCGGCCCGAATGGTGGCCAGGCTGCCACCAAATTTACCTATGGGCGTACGAATGCCATCAACAATAAAAGATTGCTTGTTCATGGCGCAAAAGTCGTTATTTTTCCAGAAAAGTGCGAAAGCTTTTGAGGGCTTTTCCCGACTCCAGCGACTCCCGCGCCAGGGCCAGGGCGTCTTCCAGACTCAGGCCGGGCCGGGCACAGCGTATGGCCATGCCCGCATTGGCAATCACTACTTCCTGCTGGGCCGGGCTTCCTTCGTTTTTGAGCACGCGCTCAAAAATACGGGCCGCTTCTTCTACGGTGCTGCCTCCGGCCAGTTGTTCCGGCTGCCATTTGTGCAGCCCCAGGTCGCGGGGGCTCAGCAGGTGTTCGCCTTCATTGTCTATGCATTTCACCTCATGGGTAAGCGAAATTTCATCATAACCATCCAGGGAATGTAAAATGATAAAGCGCTTGCCGGTATGCTGGTAGAGGTAGCCATAGAGGCGGGCCAGTTCCAGGCTAAACACCCCCACCATCTGCTTTTTCACAAAGGCGGGGTTGACCATGGGGCCCAGCATGTTGAAAAAGGTTTTTACGCCCAGCTCTCTGCGTATGGGGCCCACATTTTTCATGGCCGGGTGGAAGAGGGGGGCATGCCGGAAGCAAATTCCACTGATTTCAATTTTGCGTCTGAGTTCATCAGGGTCGTTGGTAAACTGGTATCCAAAGTGCTGGATGACGTTGGAAGAACCCGAAACCGAGGATACGCCGTAGTTGCCGTGTTTGGCCACGTACACCCCTGCGCCTGCCGTAACAAAGGAGGCCAGGGTGGATACGTTGAAGGTGTCCTTGCTGTCGCCGCCCGTGCCACAGAGGTCGATGGGGTCGTACTCGTCCAGGTCAACGGCTATACACAGGTCCAGCATGGCTTCTTTGAAGCCGGCCAGTTCGTCCACGGTAATGCCCCGCATGATAAAGACCGTGAGGAAAGCCGCTATCTGGGAGTTGTTGTACACGCCGCCTTTGGCGATGTTGGTGAGGATTTCTTTGGCTTCCTCTTTGGTAAGCAGCTTGTGATCGAATAAGTGGTTGAGAATTGCTTTCATTTGTATGTGTTCAGGGGGAGAATGTACTTACATGTTTAGCCAGTTTTGCATGATGCGCGCCCCGTGTTCGGTGATGATGGATTCGGGGTGAAACTGCAGGCCATACACCTGGTAGTGGATGTGGCGCAGGGCCATCACCAGGCCGTTTTCGTCCTCGGCCAGCAGCTCTAGCTGGCCGTTCATGCTGCCGGGCAGTACCGTCCAGGAGTGGTATCGCGCCACCTGAAACCGTAGAGGCAGGCCCTGGAAGATGGGGTCCTGCCTGCGCAGCAGGCGGGTAGGGGTGGCCACGCCGTGCAGCACTTCTTCCATGTTGTGCAGTTGGGCGCCAAAGCATTCGGCTATGCCCTGGTGGCCCAGGCACACGCCCAGCAGCTGTTTGCTGGGGGCATAGCGCTGTATGAGCTGCTGCATAATGCCGGCCTCGGAAGGGATGCCAGGCCCGGGCGAGAGCAGGATTTTGTCGTAAGCGGCTACGGCTTCCAGCTCAATTTTGTCGTTGCGGTAAATGTCCATCTGGGCACCGTAACCCAGCTCCCGCACAATGTGCACCAGGTTGTAGGTGAAAGAGTCGTAATTGTCCAGTACCAGCAGTTTCATGTCCATATCTGTTATTGTTGGGGCACAGCTTTGTTGATTTCATGAGCAATGTAGAGGGCTTTGCGCAGGGCGGCCAGTTTGTTGTGCACTTCCTGCAGCTCGCTTTCGGGCACCGACTTGGATACGATGCCGGCACCGGCCTGGTAAAAGAGCTTATTGCCTTTGCTCAGAAAAGAACGAATCATGATGGCCTGGTTGAAGTTGCCGTTAAGGCCGAGGTAGCCGATACAGCCGCCATAAAATCCGCGGTTACCGGCCTCATACTGCTCAATGAGCTGCATGGCTCTGTGCTTGGGGGCACCCGAAAGGGTGCCCGCCGGGAAGGTATCGGCCACCAACTGCATGGACGAAACCCCGGGGTCAATTGTAGCTGTAACCTTGGACACCAGGTGAATGACGTGGGAGTAAAACTGTATTTCCTTAAAGGTTTCCACCTTTACCTCTGAGCCGTTGCGGCTCAGATCATTGCGGGCCAGGTCCACCAGCATCACGTGTTCGGCATTTTCCTTGGGGTCGTCAAACAGTTCGCGGGCGAGGCGGGCGTCCTCGGTATCGTTGCCCGTGCGCCTGAAGGTACCCGCTATGGGGTGTATGGTGGCTTTATTTCCCTCTATGATGAGTTGTGCCTCAGGCGAAGAACCCATTAGCTTAAAGCCTCCATAATCGCAGTAAAAGAGGTAAGGCGAGGGGTTGATGGAGCGCAAAGCCCTGTAAACGTTGAATTCATCGCCGTAAAAGGACTGGCTGAACCTCCTGGAAAGCACAATCTGAAACACATCCCCTCGCTGACAGTGTTGTTTTCCTTTCTGAATCACCTCCAGAAACTCCCGGTCGGTGAAGTTGGTTTCCTCTTCGCCCGTAAGGGAGAAGTCAAAACGGGGCACCACGGGCTTGCTCAGCAGGTTTTGCAGGTAGCTCAGCTGGCTGGGCTCATCGCCAAAGGCGTGCTCGAAGAGGAACATTTCGTTATTAAAGTGGTTGATCACAATCATGTAGCGATAGAGGTGGTACAGCATATCGGGAATGCGCCTTTCGGGCCGGTCGTAGGTGCTGATTTGGATGTCCTCATAATGCCGCACGGTATCATAGGCCTGATAGCCAAAGAGGCCAATGGAGCTGAATTTAAAATCCAGCTCTTTGACTTCGAAGCAATTGAGAAACTGCTGCAGCAAGGCGGGCAGGTGTTTGCTGCCCTGCAGGGCTACCTCCTGGGTATCACCGTCGGGAAATTCCATGCTCACCACTCCCTCTTCCAGCTTAAACTCCGCGATGGGGTCAAAGCAGATAAAGGAATAGGTATTGTCATTGCCGTGATAATCAGAGCTTTCCAGCAAAATAGCCTGCCCAAAGCGATCGCGCAGGCGCAAAAAGATGCTTACCGGAGTAACCGTATCGGCCAGCTGACGAATGTACCGGGTTTGAAGGGGATAGGTGTGCATACAAAGGAATATTAAAAATGAAAAAAAGGCTTACTGATTGGTAAACAGTAAGCCACTATGGTGTATCAAGCATTGCATAAAGGGGCTACCGCCTACCCGGGTAGGGAGACCAGCGCCACCATGACTGAGAATTATGCAACGTTTGAATCATTTCATTAACAATTTCAACTGCAAATAACACCTTTGAGACAAACTTTTCAAATTTTTTCTCAATTTCCATTCCCCCGAAACACCTCCTTACTGCTCGGTGCGCTTTAGCACAATGTCCTCGGCGTGTTTGTCCACTACAAATTCAAAAAAGCGGGTGAGGTCGTCGTAGGCTTCGGAGGCAAAATAAGTTTGTGCCAGGTAAATGGCACTGGTTATAAAGAGGTATTCTCCATCGAGGAAGGTGTTGTACATAAATTGCCCGCCCTCCTTGCCGAGGCGCACAAAGAGGGGAGAAGGCATCTGGGCCACTTCATAACCTTCGGGAATTTTCATGCCCAGCAGGTAGTAGTCGCGCGTAGGTGCGGGAAAGGAAATGGGAAAATTCCGCTTTGCGGGCGGGAAGGGGTTTTCGGAAATGGTACGGGTGGTCATAGGCCGCACGAAGAGGTAGTTATCCACCTTTTCGACAAAGGCGCTGGTCGAAAAATTACAGTTGATGATAAAAGGCTCATCGGTAGCTTCGAGGTTGCGGAAGCGGTAATCGGAAATATGCTTGTCTTCCAGCCCGCTGAGCACAAAGAGGTTGATGTACTCTTCTTGGGAGATGCTGTCGTCCAGCCACCTGGCCCTTTCTACGGCCGCGCTAAACTCCGTGTGTATCACCTCTACTGTACCGCTGAGGGTGCCGCTTTCGTCCAGGTTGAAACTGGTGCAGGTTCTGCTAAAGATGTCTCTGGGATTGATTTGCATCCATCCCCATTCGTCTTTGTCAATGAGCAGGCCAATTTCGTTGAGGTCATTTTCGGGCAGGGTACCAAAAGCCGTCACCTCACTCAGGGCATCGAGCATGGCAATGCGGTCGGGCAGTTGTACGGCCACGATGAGGTGGTTGAAGTAATCGGTGCCGGGCAGCAAGTGAAAAATCCGGCCCTCATTCCGGGTGCGAATGGCCACGGGGTAGGCATTGAGCCCGGCTCCCCTGAGCATGTTGAGCAGGATGAGGTTAATAGCAGCCCCGGAGCCCGTTTTGGTTTCGTATGCCTGGTCAAGCTTGTCGGCATAGAGGGAGTAAACGCCATTCCACTGCATGCGCCTGCGCACGTGCTCAAAAATGGCATGGGCCTTTTTTTCGTCTTCCCGCTGCCTGCGTGCCATGCGGTTAGCCCGGTTGGCCAGTTCTTCGTATCTATCAATTTGCCTTCCCAGATCGGGATGGCGCAGCAGTTCCCGCACAATAGACTCCCAGTCGCGCTTCTGCTGGCGGGCCGAAGTACCCGGAATCTTCATCCATTGGTAGCCCGGCACCTGCTGGGGAACCTGGGGCAGGCCCAGCATGCCGCTGCTTTCTTCCGTTTTACCGGCAAATAAACTCCTCACAAAAGGCGAACGGCCTTTGCCTTCCCCCTTGAAGCTTCGCCCCTTGCCCGAAAGCCGGAACTGCACAGCGGGTATGTAGTCGCGTATGGCCTGGATGTGGGGCTCCAGCTCATAGGGTGGCATGTACTCTGCCACATAAATGGTGTGAATACCCGAAGCCGTGATGTTGCGCGTATTGCCGTAGGCCTCCCGGCCGAAAGTGCTCCTGTTGTTGCGCGAAAAAAAGTAGTCGGTGGCTACGGGTTGCTGGTAGCGTTCTTTCTCAATGGTTACAGAAGAAATGTCGCCGGTGCTGAGCTGGAAGTAGCGAAAGTTTTGGGGAAAAAAGGTGTGCAGCTCGCTCAACACAACAGGGATATCCCGCTGAAACTGCCAGCGGCTGGTATGCCGTATTTCATCTGTGTAGTAGGTATAGGTGTATTCCAGTATGCTGCCCACCTGGGCCAGCGGAAATTTAAACTCCAGGTTCCAGTTGTTATCTCCTGCCTGCACTTCCCGCATATCGCGCTTTTCTACATTGGCCTTCATCACCTTGCCGGCCGGGTTGAGCCGGTAGGTAGCTGCTTCAATTTTGGCAATCTTCAGCTTGCGGTTCTGCTCTATGGGAATGGGAATACGTGCCTGGGCGTATTTCATTCCCTCCTCGTGGAGTATCATCAGCCGCTGGTGAACAATATAGCGTATGCGCACCTTCGACTGCAGGTCGAAAGCAATCTCTCCGTAGTCGTGCAGCACCACTGCATCAGCCTCGGGGTACTCGCGCTGCCAGTCCTGCTGAAAATCGGCCTCACGCACTTTTTGAAATTTGGGAAAAGCCAGCTGCGCCAGCGCAGGCGTCAACAGGGCCAAACTCATCAGCAGGCAGGCGCCTGCATAGCGAACTCTATACATCATGGTCTCTTGTTACAAGCCAGGGGGGTTGCCCTTCGGCCAGCAGGCATACATACAAAATATGCTATCCGGTCTGCCGGATTGTCTGCCAGCCAACAATCCCTATTGAAATATACAATTTATCTCTGAAATTGTTGAACAAAATTCCTTTATTCGCAAATCCTGCAAATCATCATTCAACCAGAGATTTGGAACGGCCCGCAGCAGTTTGCCCCTGCTGTGGAAATATCAGGGATTTGCAAGTCCTGCAATACCTGCGGCTTTAGCCCCGGGGATTTGCTCAAAGCCCCTGGGCAAGGGAGCATTGCTTTGCCACAGCACGACTCCTTAGCCCGGCCACTTCAGTGCCGGGCTTCAGCATTCACAAAATTGTTCCCAAGAAGCCCCGGGCTAAAGC
>RFHT01000306.1 GCA_003696835.1 Bacteroidota bacterium | reverse complement strand
TTGAGGCGACTAGACTTTCCCTTAAAGGGATGAATCATTTGGCTTCGCTTGCGTTCCGGCCTGCCGGAATTGTGGCAATGACAAAAGAACATTGCAGAGCAAAAAACAGCAATTGGAAACAAGTAGGATGCAGTCCCAGCAAAATGGGGTACCCAAGAAGCGTCCACTGCGCGGCAGGCAAGAGACCTTTCGGCGCACCAAGCCAGCGCGCAGCCCAACCTCAAGGTGACATCTAAAAGATGTTTATGAAGGTGTATGACCGCCTGCCGGCGCCCCCGATTTAACATCGGGACAACTGGGGCCGGTAGCAGGGGCCCCAGGCCTGCTGGGGGGTGCACCCCCCATTGCTATTTCCGCAGCAGTTGTCCCGGTGTTAAACCGGGAGCGCGGGCCATAAGCGCCCCCAGAAGACCTTTCAGCGCACAAAGCCAGCGCGGCGAAGCCGCCACGAAGGGCGAAGCCCTCGCCAACACCTCATGCATGGCTCATGGAAAAGATAAATGCCAGCACGATGGTAAGGGCCAGGCCAATGGTGAAAAAATAGAGCGAAAGCTTTAGTTGCAGGCGCTTTTTTTCGAGCACCTGCCCCAGGTAGTAAATGTCCTGTATGAGCGAACGGTACACAAAGTCCCGGTCGTGGGCCATTTCAACCATGGCGTTTTCATATTCAATTTCCGAAAGGTTTTTGAAGTTGCCGAAAAATAAGGGATTGCCCTCTTTTCTTCTTACATCTTCTTTGGTGAGCTTGCCGTGGGTATCTTCCGGGCTCATGGCCAGTATGGCCAGCACCAGGGAAATAATGGAAAACACACTGAAGGTAATGAGCGAATAGTAATGAACGCGCTCAAAAGCATAAGCGCTCACCAGCCCACCTATGATGAGGGACAATACCACCGTATTGACCGAAATCATGTTCCTGGATTTGCGGTCCATCATCTGGTTCATCAGGTAGTGGTTGCGGCTGGTGGTGCGCAGCATGTCCATAAAAATCTTTTCATCCCGGTCCTGGCGGTTTTTTAGTTTTTTGGCCAATTTTTTCAGGGCCTTTTCCGTACATACCTGTTCCTTTTCTTCCTGCGCAGCAGGAATGACAGCCGAAACCTCCTGCTGAGTCTTTTTTTCTGTATCCATTGTTCAGTTTACTTGTTCGTCCAGCTTACACACTTTTATCTTAATCTGAAAATATCGTTCTTTACAGGGATTTTTGCGCTGGGTGCTTGCCTGTATGGGTGAACAACATACGAATTTGTCCGCCGGGCGTTTAAATGATGCCGTTTTTTCTAAAAAAATGCCTGTGCACCAGGGATAAGCAATAAAAAAAACGCTGAAAAGTCAACAAAAAAGCTTTTCGCAACATCATATTTCACTTAGAATCAATCAATTAATAAAAAAATGGTCAAACTGAATGTAAAGAACCTCAAAGAAATAGACGAAGCCCCTGCGCGGGAAAAACTTACCGAATGGGCGGAAAAAGAACAGCAGTTTTTGGAGCGCTTATTTAAAAACTACGGCAAAGAACTCACCTTTGAAATCATCATCAATAAATCTTCTGCCACCTATACCGTCAGTGCCTCGCTGAACATGCGCTCCAAAACCCTGCTCATGGCCGAGGAAGACCGCGACGTACTCACGGCTGCCCACAAGCTGTTTGACCTTTTCAGGCAGGAAGCCAAAAAGCAAAAAGAGCTGGAGCGTAAAGACTACCTCTACAAGCGTAAACGTTAAAACCAGCCACCAGGAGGCTCAGTCATCGGGTTCTACGTGTATGAGCACGTCGGCCACTTCGGGCAGTTCAGCCTTAATTTTGTTTTTGAGTTGATGGGCAATTTCGTGGCCCTGGCGCACGCTCATGTTTCCATCCACCACCAGGTGCAGGTCAATGTGGTAGCGCATGCCCGACTTGCGGATAAAGCACTTCTCGGTGTCTTTTACTTCCTCTACCTGCCGGGCAATGTGCCGTATGCGTTGTACCATGTCTTCGTACAGGTGTTCATCCATGATTTCGCCCAGGGCCGGCCTGAAAATGAGGTAAGCATTGTACACAATGACGCCGGAGGCGATGAGGGCAGCCCAGTCGTCGGCCTGCTCGTAGCCCTCTCCCAGCAGCAGGGCCATGGAGATGCCCACAAATGCCGCCAGGGAAGTGAGGGCATCGCTGCGATGGTGCCAGGCATCGGCCCTGAGGGAGGTGCTGCCGCTTTCCTTTCCGCTTTGGTGCATGAAGCGGTAAAACCCCTCTTTTATCACAATGATGCCCCCCAACACAAAAAGGGTAAAAGGCCGGGGCAGTTCATGCGGTCGCTGAATGTTGTGTACGCTTTGTATGGCAATGCCCACGGCCGAAGCCACCAGAAAGCCCACCACCACAAAGGTGACGAGGGGCTCTATTTTTCCATGACCATAGGGATGGTTTTCATCGGCGGGGCGGCTGGCGTAGCGCAGCCCCAGCAGTACCAGCATAGAGGCAAATACATCGGCTGAGGACTCAATGGCATCGGCTATCAGGGCAAAAGAATGGCCGAAAAAGCCGGCCAGGCCTTTGGCCAGGGCCAGCAGCAGATTGGCCAGCATGCTCATGCGGGCTGCGCGTATGGCCTTTTGCTGTTTTTTTTCTATTTCTTTTACCATGATGCAGGCATGCAAACATACACCGGCGGCCCGGGCCCATCAGCCCAGGGCCACATCCAGGGTCATCATCAGGGCAAAGCCTATGAGGGTGGCATAGCCCACCAGGTCGGCATGGCCCTCGCGATGCGCTTCGGGTATGAGTTCTTCAATGACTACAAACACCATGGCCCCCGCCGCAAAGGCCAGGGCGTATGGCAAAACGGGGCGCATGCTCATGACGGCGGCCGCCCCAATAACGGCTGCCACCGGCTCCACCACGGCCGAAAGCTGCCCCCAGAAAAAAGCCCTGGAAGGCGACATGCCCTCCCGCCGCAGCGGCAGGGACACCGCAGAGCCTTCCGGGAAGTTTTGCAGCCCAATGCCAATGGCCAGGGCAATGGCAGCCCCCAGCGAAGCCGTTTCCAGCCCGTAGGCCACCGCCCCAAAGGCCACCCCTATGGCCAGCCCCTCGGGAATGTTGTGCAGCGTAATGGCCAGTACCAGCAGCACCTGCCGCTTCCACCTCGTAGCTATGCCCTCGGCATCCTTCAGGGCAAAGTTGGGATGCAGGTGGGGAAGTATTTTATCCGTCACGGACAAAAACATCCCCCCGGCCAGAAACCCCAGCAAAGGCGGCACCCAATGGGGCAGGCTGCTGAAGTCGGCACTCATCTCAATGGCCGGTGCCAGTAGCGACCAGTAGCTGGCCGCCAGCATCACCCCCGCTGCAAAGCCCATCATGGCATCGAGCACACGCTGGTTTACCTGCCTGAAAAAAAATACCAGCCCGGCCCCTGCCGCCGTTACGCCCCAGGTAAACAGCCCGGCCAGCAAGGCCTGCACCACCGGGTGCAGCGCAATAAACCACTGTGAAACCACCTGCATGACATTCATACCTTTTCCGGTTTTAAGGTGCTGCTATGCCGGTAATGGCACAGCTTCTTGGTCAGCGCAATCCAAAAAGGGCTGAAAAAGAGTGTGAGTGCAATCACCGCTACGGTCAATTGATATACATAATCTGTAAAAATGCCACTGCTGTAGCCAGTGGCGCTCAGCACAAAGCTCAACTCCCCAATCTGGGCCAGCAGTGCCCCCCCGTACCAGCTTTCGCGCCAGCTGCTGCCAAAATTTCGCAGTATGAGGGTATTGATAAAATGGTTGGTCACATATATGGCCGTGATGACCAGGGCGAGGGTTTGCCAGTTTTCCATAATAAAACGGAAAGAAATAAGCATGCCTACCGACACAAAAAAGATGGACACAAACAACACCCGGAAGGGGTGCAGGGTTTCGTGAAACCACCTGGTGCTTCTGGAAGCATGTACGATCATGCCCGCCACAAAAGCCCCCAACGCAGCTGACAAACCCATGATGGCCGTAAAAAGGGCAAAACCAAAACACAGTATCAGTCCCACAAACACCTGCAACTCATGGTCCCTGAGCATGGCCTTGGCAAAGGGCAGCCTTACTTTTTTGCCCCGAAGCATGCCAAGCAGGATAACAACCAATATGGCTCCACCCACCAGCTGGCGGATGATCTCATCAGTGGGAGGTACATGCCCGCTAAGGTAGTTGACGCCTATGAGCATGGGCACGATGAGGATGTCCTGGGTCAACAGAATGCCCAG
>RFHT01000305.1 GCA_003696835.1 Bacteroidota bacterium | reverse complement strand
TACAATGCCCCCATTTATTTTGCCACCAAACGAAATCCCACGGCCCCCATACGCGACGAAAGTATGCAGCAGTATGGCGGATTTTTTCAATATGTGGTGTTTGACCACGACAATCCCGTGGGCCGGCTGGAGCAAATCACCAACGAGCAGGCCGATGAGCTGCTGAGTGCTCAGGTCTATGGCAGCATTTCGCCCATCAAAGGGCTCAGCCTGTCGGGCCTTTACGCCCTGGAAAGTACCGAACTGGACAAGGGCTATCTGGCTCCCCCCAACACCTATGAGGCAGCGGGCAGGGGGCGGGCGGGCCGCAACCTGCTTGACCGCCACCACAGCTACGGGCAGGTACAGCTGCAGTACGAGCGCAGTCTGGGCGAGCACCAGCTCACTGCCCTGCTGGGGCACAGCTACGAGTACATGCGCAGCAGCCTGTTTGGCGCTTTTATTTTTGATTCGCTACCGGCTGCTAACTTCCGCTACCAGGACTTGCAGCCCGGCAAGAACTTCGCCTCTGGCACCAATCCTGCCCCCTGGGAGGAAGAGGAGTCCAGGAAAATGGCGGCCTTTTATGGCAGGCTGAGCTATGCCTGGGGGGAGAAAATAGCTGTGCAGGCCAGCCTGAGACGCGAAGGCGCCTCTAACCTGGGTGCCAACCACCAGTGGGGGCTCTTTCCGGCGGCCAGCCTCAGCCTCAACTTAGCGGCCATTACGGGCCAAAGCTGGCTGCCCAAAACGCGTTTCAGCTATGGGGTGAGCGGCAATGTGCCCCTGGCCAACTACGCCTCGCTTGCCCTGGTGGAAGAAACCGGCCTGCGCTATTACTACAATGGGCAGTTTATCACCATCAGCGATGTGGTGCAAACCGCCAACCCCGACTTGAGATGGGAGACCAGCCGCGGCTGGAACCTGGGGCTGGACATACAGCTGGGCGGTAGCTGGCTGAAGGCTACGGTGGATATTTACGCCCAGCAAACCCACGACCTCATCCAACATACCAACCTGGAGGTACCTGGCGGCATTTCCAGCCGATATACGTATAACGGGGGCGACATCAGGAGCAGTGGGCAGGAAGTGAGCTTGTTGATGGAGTTGTTTCGGAGCAGGTCCTCCCTTAGCTGGAGCCACCGGCTGGTGCTGGGCCATGCCCAAACGCGCCTGGGCAGCTTGTCCACAGATGAGTTTCCGCAGCAAGCCAGGGAAGTCATAGGCGACCGCGGCAACGGGCCGGGGCGCTGGTTTCCGGTGATTTATTTGCAGGAGGGGGAAAAGCTGGGGGAAATATGGGGACCTGAATACGTGGGTATAGACCCGCAGGGAAAATGGATTTTCCGGGATTGGGACCTGGACGGCACAGCGGGCGACCCCCTGCGAGACATTGTGAAGGCGGGCGATGCTTTTCCCACTGCCTACTGGGGCTGGAGCAGCAGCCTGAGGTGGAAGTCGTGGAGCCTGGATTTTCTCCTCAGCGGGGCCACCGGCCACAGCCTGGTAAATACTTACCGCTATTATTACGAAACGCCTGGCTCTGTGGACTTCAACAACCTGCTGGCCTCTGCCCTCATACCCGACCGGCGCAGGCTGAGGGATTTTGCGCGCTTTTCGGACTACTACGTGGAAAAGGCCAGCTATGCCCGCCTGGATTACCTTTCGCTGGGACGCGAGTTTGGGGCCAGCATGGCGGGCATACACACCCGCTGGAAGGTATATCTGCTGGTACAAAACCTCTTTACCCTCACGGCTTATGAAGGGGTGGACCCCGAGGTGCGCCTCAACCGCGGAAGCGATCCTTTTGTGCCTGGCATTGAGCTGCGCAATACCTATTTTCCCGTGCGCAACTGGGTGTTGGGAGTAGAAATGAATTTGTAAACGGAACAAACCGGCAGCCCTATTCATGATTGAAATCAGGCAAGTATCCAAAAGTTTTGGCGAGCAGCACATACTGAAACAGGTAAGTCTGGACATAGCAGCCGGCACGCGCTTGTGCATAGTAGGCAAAAGCGGGGTGGGCAAGTCGGTGCTCACCAAGCTGGTGCTGGGGTTGCTGGAGCTGGACGAAGGCGATATTTTCATAGAGGGGACATCTATACGCACATTTGGCAAAAAAGAGTGGCAGGCCGTGCTCAAGCATTTTGGGGTAGTCTTTCAGGGCGCGGCCCTGTTTGACTCCCTCACGGTGCTGGAAAATGTGGGGATTCGCTTGTTTGAGGAAGGGCAACTTTCTGAAGATGAAATTGAAGGCCTGGTGGTGCAGGCATTGGCCAGGGTACACCTTCCGGCTGATATTTTGCACAAATATCCCGCCGAGCTGTCGGGCGGCATGCGCAAGCGGGTGGGCATTTCACGTGCCATTATTCACGAACCCAGATACCTGGTATATGACGAGCCTACCACGGGGCTGGACCCCGTCAACTCTTCGGCCATTGATGAGCTCATGCTTGAACTGGCCGAACGGCCCGGCCGCACTTCCATTATCATCACCCACGACATGTTTACGGTCAAGCAAAT
>RFHT01000304.1 GCA_003696835.1 Bacteroidota bacterium | reverse complement strand
TCCGGACATGGCAGTGGCGGCCCGGCCTCCGGCCCGGGCCAGCGGTCGCTGAGCTGGGAGGAAGCCGGCGGCCAGCAGGCCGAAGGCGGCCTGCTGCTGGAAGATGAAAAAGGACAGGTAAAAGTGATATCGGGTAAAGCACTGGCGGGTTTGTTCAGGGCTTTTTCCTCTGTCAAATGCGTGCTGCTCAATGCCTGCTATTCCCAGGCCCAGGCCGAAGCACTGGTGCAGCACGTCGAGTACGTCATAGGCATGAAACGGGCCGTCAACGACCACGCCGCCATCGTATTTGCCGAAGCTTTTTACGACGCCATCGCCGCAGGCAGGCCCATAGAGGATGCCTTCAACCTGGCCAAAAACGCCATCATCATGGAAGGATTGACAGGAGGCGACATTCCCGTCATACTGAAAAAAAACTCCTAAGCCCTATGTTATGAACAACATCAGCCTCGATACGCCTTTGGGCCTGTACGAAACAGGCAGCCGCAGCGAAAATGAAGACTATATCTTTCCGCTGCCGGGCCGAGCTACTGCGCGCGACACCCTCTTTCTGGTATGCGATGGCGTAGGCGGGGCCAGCAAGGGCGAAGTTGCCTCCCGCATCCTGGCCGAAAGCATAGTGAAGTACGTAAGTGGTCACCTCAACGAAAACGGCCATACCCAGGCCTTCCTTACCGATGCCCTGCGCCATGCCGAAGCCAATATGAGCCAGCAACTGGCCCAACACCCCGAGTATGAAGGCATGGGCACCACCCTCAGCCTGCTGTATTTGGGCCCCGAAGGAGCCACCATTGCCTGGGTGGGCGACAGCAGGGTGTACCATTTCAGGCAGGGCCGTTGCCTCTTTCGCACCCAGGACCACTCCCTGGTGGGTGAGCTGCTCAAAAACGGCAACATTACCGAAGCCCAGGCCCGTACCCATCCGCAAAAAAACGTCATACTGCGGGCAGTAAAGGGCAGCGAACATCCCGCAAAGCCCGATTTTTATCATACCAGCGACGTACAGCCCGGCGATTTTTTCCTGCTGTGTACCGATGGGGTGGTAGAGGCTTTTGACGATGCAGCACTTCAGCAGTTGTTTAACGGCCAGCTTACCGCCCCGGAAATTCTCCAGCAGTTAAAAGCCGGCTGCCGCAGCCGCAGCACGGACAACTACTCGGCCTACATTGTGCCCGTAGCAGACACAGCCGGACGCCAAACCGTGAGTATGCGCGAAGAGCCAGCCAGAACCACAGGCAGACAGGCCGCTCCCACTACCAAAGGCAGGAATTCCTACAACCGCCTGATACGCTATGCCCTCATCGCCCTGGTGTTGTATGGGGTGTATGCCTTGTTTAAAAAAGATAACACGCAGGATGCACCTCCACCCAAACGCGAAGCACCCGCACCGCCCCCTGAGCGGGAGTCCACCCCGCCTCCAGGCATCAATACGGAGGCCTCTACCCCTCCGGAGCCAGCTGTGAGCAATGAAGGCCCGGAGGGAGCTTCCCCCACAAGTACCCTGCCGGCTGCAGCGCCAGCCCGTACTACCGACAGCCTTGCCCTGGATGAAGCCAGCAGGCTCAAACTGGAGCACGCACAGCAGCAAATCGCAGCCAACATGGAGCAGACCATTGCCCTTATCCAACAACAGGCCAGAATTTACCTGGAAAAGGGGCATTGTAATACTGCCCGCCAGCATTGGGAGCGGGCAAAGTGGATTTTTGACAACTTTAAACTCGAGCCGCGCACCTATGCGGCCTTTGAGGCCGAGCTACAAGCTTGCGGCCAGGAATAATCAGACAAATAAAAACCATCATGGCTATACTGAACAACCGTTACGAATTTGATCCGGCTACCGATGAACTGGGAAGAGGGGGCTTTGGGCGCGTTTTTCGCGCCAAAGATACCTTCCTCAACCGGGAGGTGGTACTCAAGTACGCCGCCAAAGGCGACCTGCCGGATAAATACAGCCTGATAGAGGAAATCAAACGCGTCATTGATTTTAACCACCCCAATCTCACCCGCTATTTTGACGCCATGACCGACCGGGCTGAAAGTGGATTTGGAGAAACCGTGGAGTACCAGATCGGAGTGATGGAGTACGTGCGCGGTGGCAATTTGCAGGATTTCCTGGCTTCCCGCCCCACAGAGGAGCAGCTCAGGCCCATCATACTGGGCATATTGGAGGGACTGGACTACTTGCACAAACAAGGCATTATTCACCGCGACATCAAGCCCAAGAATATTCTGTTACAGCCCGAAGATGGCAAGCTCATACCCAAAATCTGCGATTTTGGCATCAGCAAGTCTGCCGGAGGCGAAATGACGGCCCTTTCCAATGTCATCGGTACCTTTGAGTACATGTCGCCCGAGCAGTTGGGCAACAATCCCGACCAGCGCATTGGCACCAATGCCGACCTGTGGTCACTGGGCGTGGTGATGTATGAGATGTTTACCGGCGAGCTGCCCTTTGGTTCACAGCGAAGTGGCCAGACCAGCGCCCAGGTCATCGGGAATATCCTGCGGGCTGAGACGCCGCCCAAGCTCAATCAGATTCCCCAGCCCTATCGCACAGCCATCAGCCAATGCCTGGTGTTGGATGCCCGCAACCGGGTGCGCTA
>RFHT01000303.1 GCA_003696835.1 Bacteroidota bacterium | reverse complement strand
AGGGGCCGGGGGGTGGTTGACAAAAACAAAGTTTCATGTATGCATGCTCAATGAAGGCACTATTGGGGTATTCCCCCTTTTTTGCAGCAGGTATATGCTAAATAGATACGTTATTTCTATCTGTACGCAATCGGGTATTTACAAATTACTTTCTTCTACCAACTTATAGGCCACCCTGGCAGCATTTTCTTTAAACTGCTGATTGATGAGGGTATCTGCCACCTTCAGGCCGCTGAGGTTACCGGCCTGTATCAGCGGATAAATGATTTCCTGGGCGTCGGAGAGCACCGCTCCTCCACTCTTAAATTCCAGCACCACAATTTCTTTTCCTTTATAGGCAATGGCATCGGCCTTGGCTACCACCGTTTTGCCATCTACCACAGCCGTAATCTCTACTTCTCTGAGCACTTTATAGCCCCGGTTGATGTATGCCTGTACATTCACCCGTGTCCAGAGTTCGCCTATGATGCTGTTTTTAATGGAGGTGGCAATGGCGGTGTCGTCTATGGCTTTGCGGAGCAATGCCCAGCGCACCTTGTCGATTTTGCTTCCCTGTACCACCCCGTTCACAATTTCTCCTGCCTTTTCGGCATTGCCCAGCACTTCCTTGTAAGCTTTTGAACCAGATCCAGTAGCGCCTTTCTTCAGTGCATCTGCTACTTCTACTACGCCGTCTTTTACACCTGCACTTTTGCCCCATACCAGCTTCACCAGGGACTCAAAACCGCCTTCTCCGGAGGCCAGGGCTGCCGCCAGTTTGGCGGCAAATTCATTTGCCTCTCTGATGCTTTGCTCTACGGAGGAGATGCTGTGTTTGCCGGGCACGGTGGCCATGGCATCCAGGATTTGGTTGAGGCGGGAAATATCCGCCACGGGCTTGCTGGTTGTGGCGCCCAGTCCAGCCCGGTTAATCAGGCTGAGCAGCTGTGCTTTGTCTCCCTCCACACGTCTGATCAGTTGATGCAAGGCATTGATAAACTGGTTGCCGGGATTGGCTTTCATCAGCCTTTGCAGATCGGCCAGGTCAAATACGCTCAGAATCTCATTGGCTTTGGCCAGGCCCGGACCGCCAAAGCGCCTCAGTTCGTCCAGCAGAAAGCGGCTGGTGGTAAAGGTGGCATCGCTGGTGCTGGCCAATCCCTTGAGAATGAGCGAAAGCTTCTCAGCTGGTTGTTTGGCATTGGCGCGGATGGCATAGCGCAGGTCTATGATAAATTGCTGCCCGTCCACGCCTTTGATGGCCGCGTTGCGCAGCAATGCATTGAGCTGGCTGGACGAAAAACCGGTTTCCAGGATCAGGTCAATGTTGTATTGCATCCCGGTGACGTTCCGCCACTTGCGCGGAATGTTGATCGCGGGGGCTTTCACGCCTTTGAGTGCTTTGGCAAAATCTGTTTCCAGGCTGGTGATGAGGTCGTCCAGTTGGCTGCTGCTGGCATTGCGGTTTTTGTAGAAAAATTCGTTGAGTCGGGCAATTTGGTCGTCGGATTTGCCTGCCAGCAATTTGCCTATGCGTTCTACGTGCTCATCTGTGGCGTTGAGGGGGAAGCAGGGAGAAGCACATTTTTTGAGCGCCTTGATGGCATCGGGGTATTTGACCAGGGCTTTTCTGAATTCATCCTGGGTGATGAGTCTGCGCACGGTATCGGGGTCCGTTACAGGGCCAATTTGTATGAGGTCGTCCAGTACCTCATCGGAGACCTTATAGGTTTTGAGCAGCTCTTTGTATTTGGCCAAACCCTGCACATTGGTCGCCCCTTCCCAGATAATTCTGCGCCGGGCTGCATCCCCCACCAGGCTGGCCAGCATGCGAAAATCGCTTTGCAACTCCAGGCTTTGGGCCAGGAAGTTGAGGCGTTTGCTCACCCGCATCTGAGCACGTAGCAGATCCTGGGTGCCAGAGATGAGGTCCATGCGCAAAAACATTTCTACGGCTTCCTGCAAACCGGCCGACAATTTGCCTGCATCATAGGCATCTACCAGTTTGGGAGCCACTGTGCGAAGGACCTGACGGTTTCGGGCCAGGTGTGAGAGCTGGGCAAAACCTGCCCCAAATTCGTCGGTAAGGCTGCCCAGCCGCCTGAAACTCTTGCTGTAGTTTTGAGCCAGGTGGTCGGCAAAAGTCATCACCTTGCCCGCTTTGGCGGCCTTCTGCCATTGCTGCCATTCATCAATGAGCAGACCGGGTTTTACATCATTGTCGAGAAAAACGTTCTGCACCCGTGGGTGAGTGAGAATTTCGGTAAAGAGTTCTGGCGCTTTTTGGCCAACTTCCCCCAATTTGGCCACCCGCATGGTGTCGGGCAGTTCCTTGAGCGCCTCAAAACCGGGACCAGCATAGTAGCGCACAATGCGCTCAAAAGCTTCGTCAGCCAGGCTGCCTGCCTTGTGCAGCTTTTGTACTTCCTTGAAGGCTTCGGCAATCTCGTCTGAGGCTTCAAAGGCATCCGACAAGCGAATGACTGCACTGGGGTCTGCAGCGACGCGCCGAAATACGTCCAGGTGGTCGATGAATTTCTCTCCATTCACTTTGGCTTTGACGTCGCGCACCCTTGCCAGCTCTTTTTGGATGCGCGATTTTTCGGCCACATCGGCAGTTTTGGCCAGCAGTTGTACCAGTTCATCTTCTTCTTTTACCAGCTCTTCGGTGAGTTCCTGGGCAAGTTTACGCGCCGATTTGGCAGCTTTAGCTCCCTGGGCAAAGGCCTTAATGGCTTTCACCCCATCGAAGGCATCCAGAGCCACACCGGCCAGGGCCACGTAGAACCAAAAGTAGCTGGGGTCCACATTGGACAAGGCCTTGCTGCGGCTCATGGCAGAGCGGGCGGCCGCTTTTTTGAAGGAAATATCCTGGTAGGTGTTGTAGGCATCTATGGCGCCCACCGTGAGGCTGCCCGCCAGGGCTGCCCAGCCGATGGGGCCACTCACCAGCGCCAGCAGGCCCAGGCCTATGCCCAGCACCGCCATGCCGATGGACTTCCAGAAGCTATTGTCCTTGCGTCTTTCGATTTCTTCCTTGATGTAGGTCTCCAGAATAGAGCCCGGAATGATACCCGCTGTTTGCATGGCAGCCTGCAGCACGGGAGGCAGTTCCCATACTTTGGGCCAGTCGCTGCGAAGCCCCTGCCGCGTTTGCTCTATTTTTTCCTTGATGCTGACAATCTTTTCTCCCATCAGGGCCTCTATTTCTTTTGGACTCTTTTGCGCATATTCTTTGATATTTTTGCGGATTTCCAGATCCTGATAGGCCAGTATGGGGAAGTCTTTTACTGCCAGGCGAAATACCCCAAAGGCCTCATGCTCCAGCTCGTAGCACTTGCTCAGTTCGGGGTTATCGGCTTTCTTTTCTTTCAGCCGGTATTTTTCGTGTTGTTGTTTGGCAATTTGATAGGGGTCTATCCCGCCACGGCCGTAATAAGCATAGCGATAGGGGTCTTTCTTCATTTCCCGCCTTACCCCTTCTCCAAACTGCTTGTCTGCTTGGGTGTATAGCTTTTCCAGACGCTGAAAAATCTTTTTGATGGCCTTGCCCTCCTGCAGGTGCTTGCTGTCGGCATAGCGCGTACGCTCTACATTTACATCCGTTTCGTTTTTATCCAGCATCTTGAAGGCCACGCTCACGGCGTAATGCCCAAAAACTTCTTTGAATTTTTTGACCTCATCTTTGTATGCCTGGTTAGTGGGGTAGCCCAGCCGCAGTAGCTCCCGGTTGCGCTCATCAACCAGCTTCTTGCGCTTAGCATCCAGGCTTTTGGTAGAAATCCCCCACATGCTGTTAATGGCAATCTGCTCGTCTGTATCGCCTATTTTTTTATTGAGCTCATAAATTTTCTGGCTATGCTGCAGGCGCAAAATCAGCTCCTTGAGTTGTTCGGCGGGCGGTTGGCCGCCACCGCGTGGCTGCCTTTTGAGCTCGCCTTTGAGCGAGGTGTAGCTCGCAATGTCCACCGAAACCCGCTTGAAACGCGCATTGAGGTCGGCATCGGATATGCCGGTAAAGGTCACCCAGCGCCAGCGCTGTTTCCCGGGCAGTTTGGTGAGATTTTCGGCCTGTTGTTCGCTTATGTCAAATATATACCGCAGAGCATGCACCAAAAACTCCTGGGCAGTCATTTTATGGGGTACGGGAATTTCAAACACCAGGGCATTTGCCCGCCCCGTGGCGGTGCGAAGCTTGCTGCGGTTGCGGGTGGAAAAGCGCTGGTCGAGCAGACGAAGCGTTTTGGCCCCCAGCACCCCATCCACCTCTTTGCCACTAAGGCCCGCATCACGCTGAAAAGCTTTAAGGGCATTTTCGGTGTCTTCGCCAAATTTACCATCAGCCCCGTCCGGACCAATGTCGTAGTTGAGTTCCTCCAGGGATTTTTGCAGGATGGTTACATAATCTCCTTTGTCCCCCCTTTGCACCAAAAAGAAGGGATTTTCATTGACCAGCTTAAAGCGTATGTGGTATTTGAAATTGGTGGATTGCAGGGGCTGGTTGTTGGTTTTGGCCATGTTTACGGTATAAACACGGTCCAAAATTTCAGAAGCTATGCCACCGCCGTTTTTGTAAGTAGTGCTCCAGGCTTTTGGGTCGTTTTTTCGAATATAGGCCAGAAAAAACAAGAGTTGAAAAGTAAGCAAGTCAAACACCCCGTTGAGGGGAACGGCTACAGTTTGTTTGGGAGCCGTTTCCCAGGTTTTGATGCCAATTTTATTAACAATGATGTTTTGCAGGCGATACACTTCGTTGGCATAGGCATTTGGAGTTGTAACGGGGCTGTATTTTTCAGGCGTATCGGCAAAAATATTAAAGTAGCGAAACCCAAACTCATACCAGCCCGCGCGATTGAGCTCTCTGGCGGAGCGATAGTTGATGTTAGCGTTATCAGCAGCTTGGTCTTTATTGGCCGGAGCACGCCGCAGTACGCCTTCAGGAGCACCTCCTCCCTGCTGCACCACATGGGTGAGTTCGTGGGCCAGCAGGCGCTGGCCCGAAGGGGTTTGGGGCTGGTATTGCCCCTGAGCAAAATATATGTCCTGTCCCCGGGCAAAAGCCAGGGCCTGTATATCGCCGGCCATTTGGGCTGCTTCCTCATCTGCATGTATGCGTACTTGCCCAAAATCTGCCCCAAATGCCTCCTGCATACGGGTTTGCAGGGTAGGGGGCAGGGCATTACCCCGGTTTTGGCGCTGCTGCAGGCGGGACTCCAGCCTGCCCAGGGTGTGGGTCGAAACCTGTCCGCTGCCCTGCCGCCGCAAGCGCTCTTCTTCCCGCTCACAGCTTGCACATTTGGCCTGAATATCCGGGGGATCTGCCTTCACCGAAAGATTTCTCATCACCTGCTCCGCCACGGCATCGGCTTCCCGTTCGTAAGGGTCATCCGGGGCGCCCAGGCTGAGTTTGGGCTGAATGTGCATCCCCCTGAGCACCTCCAGCCCATAGTCTGGCGCTTCCAGCGCCAGGCTCTCCGGCCGCTCTGTCTGCCTGGCCGGGCTCGTCTGTGTGTGGCTCTGGGTATGTTTGGCAGTCGTTTTCATGCAATCAAGTCCGGGTCTATGGCTGTTGGGAAGGTCTAATTCAGGATGCAGGATGCAGGATTCAAGATATCCTCTCCTCTGCCCCCTGCCACCTGCATCCTGCCCCCTGCTACCTGCCACCTGCATCCTGCCACCTGTGACCTGTCCCCTGCATCCTGCCACCCCCTCATCTCGCCCGCCAGCGCGTGCCGGTAAACCTGCGCATGGCCACCACAAAGGGCAGGTAATTGCCGCGGGTAACGCGGTTGCCCAGGCCCATGATGTTGGCTCTTTCTGCGTTGGTAGTACCATAGCAGTTAGGGTGCGCAGCTCCCCCTGCATCGCAATGAATATGGGACAACCCCATCATGTGGCCAAATTCATGGGCAGCCGTGTACTGTCTCATATTAATTCCTTGTACTGACCCTCCGGAATACAGTCCAACATCGCCAGTACCCATTCGAACCCATTTATTGGTACGTTCCACATAGGGACCGCCTGAACCAATAGTTGCACTAGGCGGATCAGTATTCACATAAGGGCCCGTAGTAGAGCCAATGTGCGCCACATAATGCGGGTTGCGGTTGCTGGGCACAATCAAAATATCGGCGAAATAAGTATCGAGGTAGTTATTGGGCACGGCGCCTACGGGCACCAGGGCATACATTTCGGACCATACCCTGGCCACATCTCGGCGGAACCGGCGGATAAAGGCCCGCTGCTGGGCAGGGGTAGGGGCTGTGCCGGTAGCGCCCGCATGGAAGCGGAAATCGATGCGCATCACCAGGGTGAGCTTGGCATTTTTGTGGCTGAGCACTGCATCAAAGAGGTCGTTGTGGCCGTTGACGTCTATGTTGTAGCGGCGTTCGTCGGGGCGGGTGCGTATGGCCAGGCGGTCGGCAGCGGTATTCATTTCGGGTACCAGCCTGCCTTCGGCCCGGTATTCGTCCACCAGCGTCCGTATGGTATCCGCCCCCAGTTTTCCATCAATGGTGAGGTTGTTGCGTGCCTGCCAGCCGGCCACGGCCAGCACAAAATCGCGGTCGATGAGGTGCTCGGCATCCCTGGGCAGACCCAGCACATCGCGTATGAGGCGAATTTCTTCCTGGTTGGCAAAGCGGTTGAGGTTGTAGTGCAGGGCTGCGGAGATTTCTTCCTCCGTGAGGCCGGGTGCGGGCGCGCCGGGGTTGGGCTCCTCCCGGGCCAGGTCGCGCTGGATAAACTGGCCGCCTCCTCCCTGCTGCAGCACGTGGGTGAGCTCATGGGCCAGCAGGCGCCGGCCTTCGGGCCGCTCCGGGGCAAACTGCCCCTGGCCGAAGTAAATATCTTGCCCGTGGGTAAAAGCACGGGCATTCAGGTTGCGGCTCATTTGTATAGCCCGGGGGTCGGTGTGCAGGCGCACCCCGCTGAAATCCGTACCAAAGTGCTGCTCCATTTGGGCACGTGTGTGCGTAGGCAGCGGCTTGCCGCTGCCGCGGCTTTGGGCCAGCTGGCTACCCAGGGCTGCAGGTGCCGCCTGGGCGGCAGTGCCGGGCTGTACTTTGCGCTGTACCCGCTCCTCCTGCTCGCATTTGGCGCACTTGCGCTGCACTACAGGCCCATGCGCAGGGGCGCGCATCACCTGCTCCGCCACCGCATCGGCTTCCCGCTCGTAGCGGTCGTTGGGAGCATTTACTTTGAGGCTGGGTTGTACCCTGCCGCTGTCCACACTGCTGATGCCGTAAGCCGGGGCGTGCAGCCCCACGCCCTGGCGGGTAGTGGGCCGGTTTTTTTGAGCAGTATGCGCAACAAATGCAGAACGTTTGGTTTTCACAATGACGGGAGTTCAATGGTCTCCTCCAAATTACTGTTTTTGAGCTGGCCCTCATTGTAAAAGTGCGACAAAATGAAGCGACCTCAGCCATGATGGCCTCACAACTTCCTTCCCAGCGCCCTGAGGCTTTCCACATTGTGTCCAGGAGCAAACACATCAATAAAAGGCAGGGCCACCTCCATGCCTTTGGCGGTGGGCTGGTAGGCGGGATTGCCGGCCAGAGGGTTGAGCCAGATCACGCGCGCCGCCCGCTTGTGCAGGTACTGCATACTACCTTCCAGCAGGGCGGTATCGCCCGTGTCCCAGCCGTCGCTCAGAATGAGTACGATGGTGTTGCGGTCGAGCATGCCGGGGGCATAAACATCCACAAACTGCTGCAGAGATTCGCCTATGCGGGTACCTCCGGACCAGTCGGGGATGGCCTCGGCCAGTTGGTTGAGGGCCTGTTCAAAGCTGCCCAACTGCAGCGCTTCGGTAATACGATGCAGGGAAGTGCTGAATACAAAGGTTTCCTGCCGGGCATACACACTTTGGAAGGCGTACATAAACTGCACCAAAAACTGGCTGTACAAATCCATGGACTTGCTTACATCACACAGCATCACCAGTTTGGGCTTGCGTATGCGCCGCTGGCGGAAGGCCAGGTCGAGCAGTTCGCCGCCCCGGCGCAGGTTGAGGCGCATGGTTTTGCGAAAATCGAGCTGCCCGCTCTGTGCCAGCCGGTGGTAGCGGCGGTTGAGGCGCGTGGCCAGCTTGCGGGCAATGTCGTGAATGAGGCGCATCACCTCTTCGAGCTCCCCGGCGGCAAAAGCCGCAAAGTCCACCTGCGTCATCACCCTGTGGCCGCTGTATGCGGCCAGTTCTACCTCCTCGGTTTCTCCTTTTCCATACAGCCAACTCTTCAGGGACTGCAAAGCTGGGTCCTGTTCCTGGCGCTTTGCAGCGGGTGTTTCCGTTGCTTCGGGGCCTTGCTTCACTTTGGCGTCCACCGCTTTGGCCAGGTTTTGCCAGTATTCCTCATACCACTCGTCAAACAGGCTTTGCTGGGGACGGCTGCGAGCCAGCACAGCCTTGAGCACCATTCGCATGGACTCCCGCGAATCCATAGGGGTATGTGCCAGGGCCTGCAGGGCGTCCATCACCTCGCCCGGCCCCAGGGGCAAGCCTTTGCTGCGCAGGTAGCGGCAGAAAGCCAGCACATTGGCGCTGAGTTCGGTATGGCGTTGAATGTATGGAGAAGATGAGGTATGCACAGTTCAGAAAGAATAAATCCACTCATGATCAGCGCCCGGAGCCAAACTGCTCGGGGCGGTACTCATAGAAAAAGCCCACAATCAGCCCCACACTCAGGGGTTTGTAGCCCCGGTATTGATTGACAGCTGTGAGGCTGTGCATGAATACGGGTTCTATGTTTACAAACCACTCATCTTTGAGGGGGAATTCGCCTCCCAGCCCGGCCAGGTAGCTGAGGGAAAAGGGGTGAAACTGGTCCTCATGACGCAGGCCTGCGGCGCGTAAAAATTTCTCCGGGGCCAGGCCTGCATACATGTACACCGTAACGGTGCCTTTTTTGAGGTTGTAGCGTATGCTGGCAGGCAGGCTCAAAAAGTAAAGGCGGGAGGTTTGGGGAGCTTTGTCGGAAATGGTCACCGGGCCTACCAGAATTTGCTTATAGCCCTTGTCGGTGCGCAGGGCGCGGATCTGGGCCTCCCAGCGGTCATTGATTTTGTAGCGGGCCTGCAGGCCCAGGGAGAAAGCTATTTTGGCTTCTTCCCGATGCCGGGGGTCATTTCCCACCAGCAGGGTGTTGAGGCTGGCAGAGGGGCCTGAAATAGCGGGCGAAAAAACCAGCCCAAGCACCAGCTTTCGGGGCTCCCAATAGCTGCTGTGCGGGGAATGGCGGCGAGGCTGCTGCACATGGGTAGATTGGGCCTGTATCAGGCAGGGAAAGAGCAACATACATCCCACAAGAATAGCTTTCATACAGGCAATACATTTCATGGAAGACCAGCCGTTTGAGGTTTTGTCCAAAAGATAAGCAAAAGAATGACAATATCTAAATGAAGCCACCTCCTGGCAGGACTTTCTTGTATATCGGCCCAGCAGGGCCGGGGGTTGTCCCAGGCAGCTGCACAGGCCAGGCAAACGGTATGGATACTGCCCGCTGGTGCCCGTGAAACCCAGGGATAGCATAATTAGCTTTCGGCAAATTTTTTATTTTCCCGATAATTGTTATTTTGCCAAAACAACACTTCGGAAACATATATTTCAACAAAAAATATAGAACCTTTTGCGAATATTTGAATATAAAGCGCGAAGTGTATGCTCAACTCTACCCGTACCACCTCCCTGAATCCGCTTTTGGAAGGTCTCAGGCCTTCCCCTACCCTGGCCATGAGTATGCGCATGCGCGAGCGCGCAGCGGCCGGAGAAGAAGTTTACCGCCTTGGATTTGGCCAATCACCTTTTCCCGTTCCGGAGGAGGTGGTTCAGGCGGCTGTGGCCCATATTCGGGAAAAAGACTACCTGCCCGTGAGCGGCCTTTGGCCGCTCAGAGAGGCAGTGGCGGCTTTTCACCAGCGCACCTCCGGCCAACCCTGCTCGCCGGAGCAGGTGCTGATCGGCCCTGGGTCCAAAGAACTGATATTCAACCTGCAATTTGCCTTTGAGGGCGAAGTGCTGCTGCCTGCGCCTTCCTGGGTGTCTTATGCCCCCCAGGCACGCCTCACAGGCAAACAACCCAGATGGATACATACTGGTGCTCAGCACCAGTGGAAGCTGCAGCCCGCCGGGCTGGAAGCTACCTGCGAGCAGGTGGGCGATGTGCCCAAGTTGTTGATTCTCAACTCGCCCAACAACCCCAGCGGCCAGAGCTTCAGCCCCGAGGAATGCCGCGAGCTGGCTGCTGTGGCCCGCCGTTACGGCTTGTTGTTACTTTCTGACGAAATTTATGGCGAATTGCATCACGAAGGCAGGCACTCGTGCATGGCTCCCTACTACCCCGAAGGGACGGTCGTAACTGGTGGCATAAGCAAATGGTGCGGCGCCGGCGGTTGGCGCCTGGGTTATGCCATTTTTCCGCCCCAACTGCAGTGGCTGCAGCAGGCCATGAGCAGCATGGCCAGTGAAACCTACTCGGCTGTGAGTGCCCCCATACAATATGCCGCAGTTAATGCATTTCGGGGCAGCCAAAGCTTGGATGACTACCTGCAGGCTTCCAGACGCATCCTCAAGGCCATCGGGCAATACTGTTACCGCGAACTGCGGCAGGCAGGGATAACGCTTCCCCCTCCCGATGGAGGATTTTACCTCTTCCCTTCATTTGAAAGCTGCAAAGGCCGCTGGAAACACCAGACCATTACTACCGACCGGCAGTTGTGTGAAAAGCTGCTCGATGAAACGGGGGTGGCCCTGCTGCCTGGCTCGGACTTTGGCTGCGATCCCGCCTCCCTTTGCGCCCGCCTGGCCTATGTGGACTTCGATGGCGAAAAAGCCCTGCAGGCTGTACAGAACGGCCATATCCAGCCAGAGGATGCTGCTTTTATCCCCGAATATGCCCCTTTGATACAGCAGGCTGTTCAGCGGGTTCGTGAATGGACCATGCCGTAGGGAGGGAGGCTATGTACAGTGCTCACCGAGCTTCCTGGCGACACCAACAAGGCTTTTATTTTCAATATCACTCCTAAACCATATCATCATGATGAGTTTTTACTATGCTTTTCGAAAACCCCTGCTACTATGTCTGGCAATGATGCTGCCCGTACTGGGCCTGGCACAGCAGGGTACCATCAGTGGTAAAGTAACCGACGAAGACGGCCCCCTGGTCGGGGCTACGGTTTTTCTGGCAGGCACCAATATGGGGGCCACTACCGATGAAGCCGGCAGCTACAGCATCAAAGCTGCACCGGGCAACTACACCCTGGTGGTTCGCTATATCGGCTATGCGGAGCAGTCTATACCGGTAACGGTAACGGCCAATGCCACGACCACCCAGGATGTAACCCTGGTCTCAGACTTTGCTGTTGAGGAGGTCGTGGTGCTGGGTACGCGTTCTTCCAACCGCACCAATACCGACAGCCCGGTGCCGGTGGATGTGATCAATGTGGAAAACATGGTGAGCCTGGCGCCCCAGGTTACCCTCAACCAGATCATGCACTATGCGGCGCCTTCTTTCAGCTCCAATACCCAAACCATTTCCGACGGTACAGACCACATTGACCCCGCTTCACTCAGGGGGCTGGGGCCTGACCAGGTGCTGGTACTCATCAATGGCAAAAGGCGGCATACCTCTTCGCTGGTAAATGTGAACGGCACCTTTGGCCGCGGCAATGTGGGCACCGACCTCAACGCCATTCCGGCTATGGCCATCAAAAGCATAGAGGTGCTGCGCGACGGGGCGGCTGCCCAGTATGGCTCCGATGCCATTGCGGGAGTCATCAACCTGCGCCTGCGCGATGAGGTCAACCAGGTGATGTTTACCCTCAACGGTGGGGCCAACTTTACCAAAAATGCCAGCCCCCAAAAGGACATAGACGGCGAAATTACCGAGGTGGGTGTCAACTATGGCCTGCCGCTGGGAAATAATGGAGGATTCATCAATTTCACTGGAAACTTCAACTACCGCGGCTGGACCAACCGCATGCAGACCTTTACCGGCCAGATTTTTAACGGCTACAATGCGGTAGAGTGGGTGGCCTTCAACCAGGGAGCCGACATCAGTAACCTGAGTATGCAGGACGTTCAAAATTACGCTCAGCAGGTTTCTTATTTTTCCAATGACCTCAAGCAGAGCATCAGTGCTGCTACGGACATGGAGGCGCTGCAGGGGTTGCTCAACTTTGATGCGACTGATAACGAACTGGCCGCCAGAGGACAGGTACGCAGTGATTACAACATGCGCGTAGGCCAGTCACAAAACCGGGGCGGCAAGTTTTTTGTCAACATGTCCATTCCCCTGGGCAACAATGCGGAAATTTACAGCTTTGGCGGCATGAGTTTCCGCGATGGCCTTTCGGGCTGCTTTTACCGTTTGCCCCATCAAAACAGGACCTACACGCCTGCTTACATCAATGGGTTTATTCCCAAAATCAACTCCAACATTGTGGATAAATCCATAGCCGGCGGCATACGCGGGCAGCTCAAGGGCTGGGATGTGGACTTCAGCACGGTTTACGGCTCCAACTCTTTCCTCTTCCACATGGAAGACACCCACAATGCCACCATGCAAAATGCCTCTCCACTGGAGTTTGACTCGGGCGGCCATTCCTTTGAGCAGGCTACCAGCAACCTGGACTTTGCCCGCTATTTCGACCAGCTCAATGGCATCAGGGGCATTAACGTGGCTTTTGGTGCAGAGTATCGCTTTGAAAATTACGAGGTGATTCCGGGTACGGAGTTTTCCTACGGCAACTACGATGTGAACCTCAACCTGGTCAACAGCATCACGCCCAACGAGCTGCTGGTAAAAGATTTCTTTGGCCGCAACCGTCCCTCGGGTGCCCAGTGTTTTGCCGGCTTTCTGCCTTCCAATCAGGTAGATGCGAAGCGCTCCAGTATAGCGGGGTATTTCGATACAGAGTTTGACATCAGCGAGGCTTTCCTCATCAGCGGGGCCCTGCGCTTTGAAAACTACTCCGACTTCGGCTCTACCTTCAACTACAAAATTGCCAGCCGCCTGAAGGTCAGCCCCAACTTTATGCTGCGCGCCGCACACAGCACGGGCTTCCGGGCGCCTTCGCTGCACCAGATTCACTTCAGCCGTACATCCACCATCTTCGTTACCGAAGGGGGCGTCACAACGGCTCAGGAAGTAGGGGTGTTTAACAACAATTCGCGGGCGGCCAAGCTGCTGGGTATTCCTAAGCTCAAGCAGGAAACTTCCGTCAATTTCAGCGCTGGCTTTACAGCCAGGATTCCCAGCATGGGCATCAAGCTCACTGTAGATGGCTACCTGGTGAACATAGACGACCGCGTGGTGCTTACGGGACAGTTTGGCCCGGGCAACGATCCCGAGCTGCAATCCATTTTTAGCCAGGCCCAGGCTACCCGTGCTGCCTTTTTTGCCAATGCCATAGATACGGAGTCGCGCGGGCTGGAAATTGTGGTATCTCAAACCAGCCTGGTGGGCCCCAAATGGAGCCTGCGCAACGACCTGGCGGCCACTTTTGCCCAAACCCGCCAGAAAGGCGACATCAAGGCTTCGGACCTGCTGCGCGAAAAGGGACTGGTCAATACCTATTTTGACGAAACCAGCCGCATTTACCTGGAAGAGGCCGTGCCCAGAACCAAGGTCACCCTGAGCAATGTGCTGGCTTCCAACAAACTGCGCTTTTACCTGCGCAATACTTACTTTGGCGAAACCACCGAAGCCACCAACATCTCTGCCCTGGACCCCAGTGTGGACTACACCTACAGCGGCAAGGTGGTAACG
This sequence comes from Bacteroidota bacterium, assembly GCA_003696835.1. Taxonomy (GTDB): domain Bacteria; phylum Bacteroidota; class Bacteroidia; order J057; family J057; genus J057. Next base: position 205 of record RFHT01000303.1, on the reverse strand, counting down.
GACCTCAGTGCTTCTTACAATTTTACGCCTGACCTGGCCCTCACCCTCGGTGCCAACAACCTCTTTGATGTGTATCCCGATGAAGCTGATCCTGCTTTCCAGTCAAGTGGCAGGTTCTTGTATTCGCGGCGTTCCCCTCAGTTTAGCTTTAACGGCCGGCACTTGTTTGCCCGCCTCAATTTTACCCTGCGATAGGGAAAAAGCT
>RFHT01000302.1 GCA_003696835.1 Bacteroidota bacterium | reverse complement strand
ATTTTTCCGCAGGTGTTGCCAAAAGCGGTGGTGAGGCGGCCTCCTATGCCCTGCTTGACCAGCTCGCCGGCCTGCATGCCCCTGGCCTGGGCCACGGCTTCCAGGGCGCTGTCAGGGGTGAGCAAACCCACAATAAGGGCAGCCGCAATGAGGGAGATGAAAGCGGGCAGGCGCAGCCAGATGATGCTGCCCACTACTACCAGCAAGGAGATCAATAAGAGCACAAATGGGTCCATTTTCAAATTGTCAGCAGTGGATACCGGATTTTTGCCAATATAGTATTAATTTCGACTTTATGAAGCATGCAAGCCATCTCCTTTCTGCCTTTCGCCTCACCCCCATAGCGGTAGGCGACCCGCCCCTGCTCAATGCCGCCGGGGTACACGCGCCTTATGCCCTGCGCATCATTGTAGAGCTGCAAATACGGCAAGGAGGCTGGGGCATCAGTGAGATTCCCGGCAGTGAACGCATTTTGCAAAGCCTGCACAAGGCACTGCCCCGCATCATGGGCATGGATGTATTTCAGCTCCATTCCATCCGGCAGGTATTACAGGCTCATGCGAAGCAGCTTGCGGACGACCAGCGGGGACTCAACCCCTGGGATGCACGTACACTGGTGCACATTTTCAGCGCGGTGGAAGTGGCCTGCCTGGACCTGCAGGGCAAGTTGCTGGACCGGCCGCTGGTGGATTTGCTGGGTGGAAAAATGCGGGAGCGGGTGCCCTTTGCGGCTTATTTGTTTTACAAATACGAAGGGGAAGGGGCAGCCTCTCCCCTACCAGACCGAGCGGCAGCATGGAGGGAGGCCCGGCGGGCCGCCGCCCTGGACCCGGCGGGCATAGTCGGCCAGGCACAGGCGATGTGCGGAGCTTTTGGCTTTAACTCCATCAAACTCAAAGGGGGGGCTTTCCCGCCCAAAGAAGAAGTGGCGGCCGTGTTGGCACTGCGCCAGGCTTTCGGGCCGGAGGTACCCCTTCGCTTTGACCCCAATGCGGTATGGAAGTTTGACACTGCGCTGAAGTGGGGTAAACAAATGGAAGGGGTGCTGGAATATTTGGAAGACCCCGTGCGCGGACAGCAGCAGATGGCCGCCCTGCGCAAGAAAATTGACATCCCACTGGCTACCAACATGTGCACCACGGCTTTTGACGAGCTGCCCGAAAGTATCCGCCTTCAGTCGGAGGACATCATCTTGTCTGACCACCATTTCTGGGGCGGGCTGCGGGCCTGTATGCAGCTCCACCGCATCTGCCACACCTTTGGGCGGGGTTTTTCCATGCATTCCAACAGCCACCTGGGCATCTCTCTGGCCGCCATGGTACACCTGGGTGCGGCCATCCCCCGGCTCGATTATGCCCTGGATACCCACTATCCCTGGCAGGCCGATGAAGTGATTGCTGGCGGCAAGCTGCCCATAGAAGAGGGCTGCGTGGCCCTGCCTGAGGGGCCGGGCCTGGGCGTGGAAATTGACCCCCGGGCACTGCAAAGACTGCATCAAAACTACCTGAAGTGTGGCCTGAAGGAACGCAATGATGAAGTAGAAATGCAAAAGTATCAGCCCGGCTGGACCTTTCAGCCCAGCAGGTGGTAACAGGTGGAAGGGGACTTTATTGATTGGCCGTTTAGAACGCCAGAGCCCGAAGGCAGGGCATTAAGCCAATTGGGGCAAAGGTTGAAAAATTTGAGAATTCGAAATGACATTCCCCTAAAGTTGAAACCATTGATGGGCATTACTGTTCACTGACTTTTTGCAGGAGGTGATGCATGCAGATGAAGGATTATCCGGGCTGGCCTGCCAAAGCGTTATGGAAGCGGAAGTAGGATTCCCGCTGTATTTTTCGTATCTTGTTTATTCAATTCAAATTTTCTTAGCCATGAAAAATAGCCTTTTCTATTTGCTTGCTTTTTGCCTGTTTACCACCTGTATCAGCTGCCAAAGCAGCCGGAAGGTAAGCAAGCCGCAGGCAGAAGAAGACCAGGTGGTGGATGTGGGTTATGTGAAGCAACATCAAAAATATGTAACCGGCTCAGTGGCCAAAGTTACGCCTGACCAGCCCAGTCTCACCCTGGCCAACTATCTGCGCCGCATTCCCGGCATACGGGTTAGCGGCAATGGCCAAAACGCCCGCGTCATCATACGGGGGGGCAGCACGGTCAACCTCAGTGAGGAGCCCCTGTATGTGCTGGATGGTGCCCCGATGGGCAACAGCTATGCCCAGATATACAACATGGTGGATGTAAACGACATTGCGTCGGTTTCGGTGCTCAAAGACGGCGCCTCAGCGGCCATTTACGGTACGCGCGGCAATGCAGGTGTCATCCTCATTACCACCAAGAAAGGAGAAAAATAACCGCCTTATTCCGGCTTTATTGCTTCGGCAGCCTGCACCAGTTGTTCGATGGCATCCACTACGGCCAGCTCCGCCCCCATAACGGGTTTGCGGGCCAGTTCGAGCATCTGCTGGTTGTAGCTGTGCTCATCGGGTTGCAGAGGCTGCCCATTGGCCAGGGCATGCACCGCTTTGATGCCGATGTGGGCAATCACGGAAAGGGATTTGGACAGGCTCTCGTAGGGGGCAAGGTGGGGGTTTTGTTGTATGGTGGACAAAAAGGGGCGATGATTGGCCTCCCACAGCCGCATACTGCGCAACAACTGCTTTTGGGCCCGTTGGTGGGTGCTGTCGGCCAGGAAGGCCTCCACCTGCTGCTGAAACAGGCGGGCCGTGCGGCTTTCAGGGGCCGCGGCATCGGCCAGGCTTTCCAGGGGAGCATCCATGGAAGTGCCCATCAGCCCGCCCAGCCGCTGGTAGTATTTGGTTTCTTCCAGCACCTCCACCAGGGTCTCCAGGGCCGCCAGGTCGGGGCTGTTGGGAGCTATGCGCCGCAGCAGGGGCAGGCGGTAGCTTTCGTGGGTGAGCCCCAGGCGGGTGAGGGAGGCCGAAAGCGCCTCCAGCCGACGGTACATATCGTCGGTGTTCTGTGTCAGGCTGGCGGGCGACCACAGCTTTTCGGCCACGGCCGCGCTGCGCGGCCAGATGCGTGAATCCACCGTTTCGGCATTCACTACCTCCGACCACATACAGGCCTCGCCCCCCAGGATGCGCCTGCGGCCGGCTTCGTCCAGCACCGGCACGGGCTCTATGGCCGGTGGGCGGCTGCCCGCTATGTCGGGTCCCCCACTCTGCCTGCCTTTTACGTCAAAGCTCAGAAATGCCAGGCTGATCCGGCCCTGTATTTCCCGGCCCTGTATCTCTCCTTCAAACTGCACCTTCCCCATGGGGCCTTCCATCTCAAAGCTGAGCTGGTTGCCCTGCTGGTTCACCTGGGGAATGCCCACCAGATTTTCCATCATGCTCCATACGCCCCGCAAGCTATCTCCCTGGCCAAAGAGCGTAAGCGCAGCCTCCAGGACCTCCCCCCTCACCATCATTTCCAGCTGATAAGTACGCCACAGGCTGTCGGGGCGAATGTTTAGCCCGCCCTTTACCTGCATGGGATCAACTGCATAGAGGTCCTTTGCGGGTAATTTGTGATCGAGGTACCAGCCGTGCGACAATACTCCCTGAAAGCCTGCCGCCGCCGCCCGGAACAAGCTGCTGTGGCTGAGCCAGCTCTGGACAATCGTTCCCTGCCGGGGCAATGTGGGGTACATGATTTCCTCCCATCCCACCATTTTTTTACCCAAAGTGTCCAGTATGCCGTGTATGCGCCGGTTGAACCAGGCCTGCACCCCTTGCCAGTCTGCTAGCTGCTGTGCCTGCATCCAGCTGCGAATTTCCTCATTCCCCTCCCAGGCCTGGGGCCGCACTTCGTCTCCGCCCGTGTGTATGCAAGAATCGGGGAAGAGGGTTGCCATTTCGCCCAAAAATGTTCGGAGAAACTCATAAGTGGAATCCCGTGCCGGGTTCATGGCAGCAGTCACCATGCCGTAAGTTCTCACTATTTTGTGGGGGCCGGGCGAGCCGGCCAGGCCGGGATAGGCTGCCAGCCAGCTGCCTGTATGGCCGGGCATGTCAAACTCCGGCAGGATGCGTATGCCCCGGTCGGCGGCGTACTCGATGATTTCGCGCATATCGGCCTGGCTGTAATACTGGCCCGATGCCCCCACTTGATGGAGTTTGGGGAAGGTACGGCACTCCAGCCGGAAGCCCTGGTCGTCGGTGAGGTGCAGGTGCAGCACATTCATCTTCACGGCAGCCATGCCGTCCAGGGTGCGCAGCACCACCTCTTTGGGCATCCAATGGCGGACCACATCCAGCATGAGGCCCCGCCAGGCAAAGCGCGGCTTGTCCTTTATCCTACAAAATGGCAGGCTCCACTGCCCCTCTTGCTGCTGCAACAGCTGGGCGAGGCTTTCCATTCCCCGTAACACGCCCCAGGTTTCGGCCGCCCTCAAGGTGATACCGCTGCGCCCTATTCGCAGCGAATAGGACTCGTCCATGCCCGCCTGGGGCCATTCTCCCCCCACTTTTTGCCAGTCAAGTTTGATCTCAAAACCGGCAGCAGCAGAATCCAGTGCTACCTGCTGTGCCCAGGCCTGCTCCAGCCGCCGGGCGGCCCCTTCGAGCCGGGCCGTAGGGGTTTTGGCCCACTTCCAGCGGGGTCGCCCCTGCAAGGGCAGCGCTCCCTTTCCCAGCTTCAGGGCCGCGGGCAGGGGCATGAGGTGAATGCGCGCACGCTCGGCTTCAGATATGGGAGGAGCCGGGGGCTTCAGGCTGTGGAAATAATAAGCGGCAATCCCAGCAGCCAGCAACAACACAAGCGGAATCAGCCAAATTACCTTCTTTCGCATACGACTGTTTCTGTTTGATATGCACAACCCAAAGTTACCACAAAAAAATAAGTTCCACCTTTTCTATTATCAGACTTTTTCAAATGATATTTTTTTGTTATCTTGTAACCAATTTAAATGCCAATCTGAAATTTATGTCAAAGTATCGTACAGGGAGTCTGTTTGCGAACCGCTATGTATTGACAGAACTCATCGGAATAGGCGGTTTTTCGGAAGTATGGAAAGCACAGGACAGCCGGGCCGACGAGCTCATCGTGGCCCTCAAGATTTATTGTCCCGAGCGGGGCATGGACCAGCACGGAATTGAAATATT
>RFHT01000301.1 GCA_003696835.1 Bacteroidota bacterium | reverse complement strand
GCAGCAATACCCCGCTTATTTTCGCGAACAACCCACCACACGTGCCCACATACAGGCCCGCCTGAAGCCGGGCGAGCTGATGGTGGCTTACTTCCAGGGCCGCGACTCCCTCTACCAACTGTACCTTTCTGCCCAAAGTGGCAAGCTGCTGAGCAAGCCCTGGCAGCAGGCGCAGCAATGCCAGCTGGCATACCTCAAAGACTTTGTGCGAAGTCCCCTACTACCCAAAGAGAAAGCCCAGTACGAGCGCTTTGGGCAGTGTGCATACCAGTGGTATCAGTTGCTGTTGGGTGAGCTGGAGCAATGGCAGGCACAGTCGCTCATCATCATTCCCCACCGCGAGCTCAGCGACTTTCCCTTTGAGGTACTGGTAACGCAGCCCCCTCCTACGCATTATGAAATTTTTGACTTCCGTCACCTTAGCTTCCTCTTCCTGCATATACCTCTGAGCTATGAGTATGTGCCCGCCCTGCTGCAAGGGCAGCAAACCTCTTCCCCTTCTGCCCTGCACTATGTGGGTTTTGCCCCCGATTACTCCAGTTTTTCCCAGCAAACTGAGCTGGCCAGTCGCAGCCAACTGGATGAGCTGGTGTATAATCAGCAGGAAGTAGAAAGGGTGTATGCCTTGTTTGAGAAAAAGAAGCTGGCCGTACAAAAATTTGTGGCCGGCAGGGCCACCAAGGACACCTTTCTCCAGTATGCGCCTGCGAGCAGGCTGCTGCACCTGGCCATGCACAGCCAGGAAGATACAAGCAGCTATGGGCTATTGTTTGCAGACGACCGGGAGCAGGGGGTGCTGCAGTTGAATGAGATCTACCAGCTGCCTCTCCGGGCTGAGTGTGCCCTACTCAGTGCCTGCAATACCGGCCTGGGTGCCTACCTTCCAGGCGAGGGGCTCATCAGCCTGGGGCGGGCGTTTCGCCTGGCGGGTTGCCGGGCTGTGGTCACCAGCCTGTGGAATGTGGATGACCAGTCTTCTGCCACCATTTCCCGGGCATTTTTTGCCTACCTGGAGCAGGGCTACAACAAAGCCGAGGCCCTGCAGCGGGCCCGCATGGACTACTTCCTGAGTCAGAGCGTAAGCATAGAAAAAGCAGCTCCCTACTACTGGGCACAAATGGTGGTATATGGGGCCACCGATGCCATGCCTTCCCACCGCAAGCTGCTGCCAGGCTGGCCCTGGCTGCTCCTGCTGTTGGCTGCAGGGGGAGGAATATGGTTGTGGAGAAGGAGGAAAAATCCCTATCTTTGAGCTTTTGCAAACAGCTATGCAGCCATGCCTGAAAAGGAGACGCAGACGAATCTGAAACACTATGACATAGAGGTATTCGGGAACGTTCAGGGCGTGTGGTACCGGAAGTCGGCCCTGAACAAAGCCCGCGAGCTGGGCCTGAGGGGCTTTGTGCGCAACCGCCCCGACGGCTCGGTGTACCTGGAAGCAGAGGGGCCGGCGGAACAACTCACGGCCCTGGTCGAATGGTGCAAAGAAGGACCGCCTCTGGCGCGGGTTCAGCAAGTGAAGGTGAGGCCGGGTAACATACAGGGTTTTGAGCAATTTGAAATCAAAAGATAGCGGGCAGTTGCCTGCGAAGCGCCTGTTTTTGGGCATTCCCCTGCCGGAGGAAGCCCTGCAGGCCCTGCGGCATTTCCGGCAGCAGCATGCCCACCTTCGCGGTCTGCGTTGGGTACCCGACGAAAACCTGCACATTACCCTCTATTTTTTTGGGGCAGTGCCTGCCCTGCAGGTACACAACCTGCGGGAAATGATTCAGGCAAGGCTGCATGAGCAGCAGGCATTTGAGCTGAAATTCCGCGCTTATGCCCTGGCGCCCAGGCCCCGTGAGCCCCGCATGATCTGGGCCCGTTTTGACAAACACCCCAGCTTTACGGCCCTCGTTGGCCAACTGGACCAGGCCTACCAGCAAATTCACACCAACCAGTTCAACCGCAAAAGCCCCATTCCCCACATCACCCTGGCGCGGCTCAAACACTTTACCCAGGCCCGGGAAGTGGACCTGGGCCTGCCTTTTTCGCCCACCATTTTGCCCGTAAAGGAGCTTTGCCTGTGGGAGTCGCAGCTGCATCCTTCTGGTGCCCGCTACGAGGCACTGGCCCGTTTTGCTCTTAGCCATTAAAGGGCTCCATCCACCGCAGCTCTATGTTGGTGGCTACGTGAAACCCAATGAGCGAGCCGATGAGGACGAGGCCGCACAACAGCATGAAGGGAAAGGTGTAGGGGTTAAACTCCGTGCTCTGGCTTTCGTAGAAAGCCAGCAGGCCAAAAATCAGGCTGGCATGTATGGCCCACACGCGGCACAGCCGTATCTTCACCCGGTTGCCCAGGTAGGTATGGGCGATGGCGGTGGTTTGGTCGCTGGAAAAAATAAAATTGCGCACATTGTAGTAATGGCGTACCGACTTTTCCGCTTCGGAGCCCGGGGGGCGTATGGCATTGCGCCTGCGGTAGTTTTCCCAGGGCTGAAACAGCACCGAGGCTATGAGGTCGGAAATGATGCCCACTATGCAGGTGAGGCTCAGCAGGGGCAGCACCAGCAGCCAACTGCCGCTGTACAGCAGGTAGGTCATGAGCTCATGTTCCTCGGCCAGGGCCGGGTTGACGTCTATGACCAGGATCATGAGCAAGGCCAGAAAAATCATGCCCCCGGCACCTGCCACCAGGGCTTCCGCTATTTGGTTCAAGGCTTTCATGGCCACTTGTGTTTTTTCACTAAAAAAACGCTTTCTGCGGTACGGAATTGCTTCCTGCCAGCAACTTACAAACTTTCTGCCAGGAAATGCTAACTTTGCCCCACAAACCCATTTTGCCATGGCCGAAGTGCAAGCCTTTAACTTATTTTATCTCATTGGCATCATTCGCCGCTACATCTGGTACATTGCCGCCCTGTTGCTGCTCACCGGCATCATTGCCGTGATAGGTACCATGCCCTACTTTTATCCGCCCGAGTACCTTTCCCACACCCTCATTTATCCCACCAGCCCCGAACGCTTTGACGTGGTAAATCTCTTTGCCGACGAGCCCCGGGTGTTTGTGTATGGCGATTCCAAGGAGGTGGAAAAACTCGACAACCTGGCCAATACTCCTGACTTCCAACTGGCCATTATCGACTCGCTGAACCTGTGGGGGGAATATGGGGTGGACGAAGGCAGTGCCCATCCCAAATTTGAAGCCCTGCGGGTGTACAACAGCCGCGTAAACACCATACGCGTGGCCGGTAACGGCCTGCGCATTGAAGCCTACGACACCGACCCCCAGCGTGCTGCCGACATCGCCAACCTGGTGGTGCGCGAAATCGACCGCCGCAACCGCCACATGCTGCTTCAGAACCGCCACCGCATTGCCCAGCTCTACGAGCAGGGCATGCAGCAGATGCGCCGCCAGCTGGCCGTGTACAAAGACAGCGCCAAACTGGTGCGCCGCCAGTATGACATTCTCCATTCCGAGCGCCAGACCGAGGTGATGCTGGACCGCATCCTGCAGGTACGCATTCGCCTCAACAACGAAATGGCCCGCCTCAAGGCCTATGAAAACAGTCTCCGTCCCGGCGATACCGCCCTGCTCAACACCCGGGCCCGCGTCGAAGGCCTGCGCAAGAGCCTCCTGGAGCTGCAAAGCGAAAACAGCCAGGCCAGCCTCAGCCTGCCCAAATTTCGCGATGGCTATGACGAAATCCGCTCGCTGGAAGAAGTGTATATTCGCCTGGCGGCTTCCATTGAAGCCACCAAAGAAAAACTCGAATACCTGCGCATGATCAACCAGGCCGAGGTGAGCACCATCATGGTCGTGGGCGAAGCCCAGCCCGCCGACAAAAAAGCGCGGCCCGTGCGCTGGCTCATCCTGGCGGCCAGCCTGCTGGTGGCCGGCCTGGTGAGCATCATGGGCGTGGTGCTGGTCGATTTCATTCTGCGAAAGCAGACAGCGCAGTAAAGCATGCTATTTTTTACCCCTAAAAAAGCTTATCTTTGCGGCCTGATTCAGCAGTGAGATGAAATTGACCAAAGAAATAAACAGAAGAAGAACCTTTGCCATCATCAGCCACCCCGATGCAGGAAAAACCACCCTTACCGAAAAGCTGCTGCTTTTTGGCGGGGCCATACAGGTGGCGGGTGCCGTAAAATCCAACAAGATCAAGCGCGGGGCTACCTCCGACTTCATGGAAATTGAACGCCAGCGGGGCATTTCGGTGGCTACCTCTGTGATGGGCTTTGAATACAAAGGCGTCAAAATCAATATACTCGATACCCCCGGCCACCAGGACTTTGCCGAGGATACCTACCGCACCCTCACCGCCGTGGACAGCGTCATTGTGGTCATAGACGTAGCTAAGGGGGTGGAAATGCAAACCGAAAAACTGGTGGAAGTGTGCCGCATGCGCGACACCCCGGTGATTGTGTTTATCAACAAACTCGACCGCGAGGGCAAGGATGCCTTTGAGCTGCTGGACGAAATCGAGCAAAAGCTGCAGCTCAACGTCAGGCCTCTGAGCTGGCCTGTGGGCATGGGCAGCGACTTCAAGGGGGTGTACAGCCTGTACGAGCAAAAGCTGGTGCTATTCGATGCACATGGCAAACAAAATACCTCCGATGCGGTACAGATCAACGAGCTTGGGGCCCCTGAACTGGACGGGTATCTGGGACGGCAGGCCGGCAGGCTGCGCGAGGAGGTCGAGCTCATAGAAGGCGTGTATCCCGCCTTCGACCGGCAGGCCTACCTCAAAGGGCAGCTCTCCCCGGTGTTTTTTGGCAGCGCCATCAACAACTTCGGCGTGCGGGAACTGCTGGACTGTTTCATCGAAATTGCGCCTCCTCCTCAGCCCAGCAAGACCGAGGAAAGAGAAATTAGCCCGGAGGAGCCTCAGTTTACCGGTTTTGTATTTAAAATACACGCCAACATGGACCCCAATCACCGCAACCGCCTGGCCTTTGTGCGGGTGTGTTCGGGCAAATTTGAGCGCAACAAAAACTACCACCATGTGCGCATGGGCAAAAACCTCAAGTTTTCGAGCCCCACCTCCTTCATGGCGGCCAAAAAGTCCATCATTGACGAGGCCTTTCCCGGCGACATTGTAGGCCTGTACGATACCGGCAATTTCAAAATAGGCGACACCCTCACCGAAGGTGAAAGCATCCACTTCAAGGGCATTCCCAGCTTTTCGCCCGAGCTATTCCGCTACGTAGTGAATGCCGACCCCATGAAGTCCAAACAGCTGGCCAAAGGCCTGGACCAGCTCATGGACGAAGGCGTGGCCCAGCTCTTTACCACGGCCACCGGCCGCAAAATTATCGGCACCGTAGGCGCCCTGCAGTTTGAAGTGATTCAGTACCGGCTCAAGCATGAGTATGGAGCCAGCTGCGAATATGAGTCTGCCAGCCTGTACAAAGCCTGCTGGATTACCTGTGAGGATGCCGCTACCCTCAAGCTTTTTAAGCAGCGAAAAATGCGAAACATGGCCGTGGACAAGCACGGCCGCGATGTGTTTCTGGCTACCAGCGCATGGGACCTCAACTCCACCCGCGAGTTATTCCCTGACATCAACTTTCATTTTACCAGTGAATTTTGAGGCTATAAACAACCCTTGCCAGCCTTCCTACGTACATTTTTTTGCCCGGAAATTTGTTGCTTTTACCTAAAAAGCACGAAATTTGCATTAAAAATATTCGTACATCAATAAATGGGATACAAACTAACAGCGGAAGGAGCCCGGCGGGTCATGTAAATTATTGGGAAAATATGTGGAAAATAGCAGCCAAAAAGGCAGATTTATTACCAAAATGTTATCAAAAGACTAGTTTTGTTTAAATTAATTCAATATATTTGCGGTTTTGTTATAAAAAATATATTAATTTGCGGCGTAGGAAAAGAACGTAGGTGTTTGTGAAATGTCAAATGGTATTCCTTATTTATCGACAATCTAAAAACCCAAAAAAATGAGCATTAAAAAGAAATTCCTGAAGAGTAAACCCGTTTGCAAAGTCACGTTTAAGCTGGACAAAAAGGTGGTACCTCAGGCTGAGAAGGTATATTTGGTAGGCGATTTCAACAACTGGGATAAACAGGCTGTTCCCATGAAAAGCCTCAAAAGCGGAGGCTTCACCACTACCCTGGACCTCGAAAGCGGCCGTGAGTATCAGTTTCGCTACCTGGTAAACGGCGAGAGCTGGATAGACGAGCCCGAAGCTGACAAATACGCCGAAACGCCCTTTGAGGATGTCAAAAACTCCGTAGTAGTGGTTTGATGCCAGGGCGGTAAATGTTGCTCGTTGAACAAACGGATCATCTATAACGAACAGTAAGACAAAACCGCTAGCACCGCTAGCGGCATAGCACATGTACTGCATCTCTGCAAGGAGATGCAGTTTTTTTATAGTTAGCAAGCGGTATTTGGAAAAGAAGGCGCCCCATGGCAATCGCATAAAAATCGAATATATCGCCCCGCTGGGGCTTGCAGAATGCTTATGTGCCGAAGGCTACAAAGGTGAAGCTCCTACGGAGCTGATACTCCGGTAGCCCCAGCGGGACGAAAGCTTTGTAG
>RFHT01000300.1 GCA_003696835.1 Bacteroidota bacterium | reverse complement strand
GGCACGGCCAGCCGGGAAACCGAAGATTTCTTCCGAAACATCGGCCTGCCCAAAAACATCCCCATCGTCATGGTCAACGAAAGCGGCGCCTCCGTCTATTCGGCATCTGAAGTGGCCCGCGAAGAGTTTCCCCATCATGATGTCACCGTGAGAGGCGCGGTATCCATTGGCCGAAGGCTCATGGACCCCCTTGCCGAACTGGTCAAAATAGACCCCAAATCCATAGGGGTAGGGCAGTACCAGCACGATGTAAACCAATCGGCTCTGAAAAAAAGCCTGGACGATACCGTGATGAGCTGTGTCAATGCCGTAGGCGTAGAAGTAAATACCGCCAGCAAGCAGTTGCTTACCTACGTTTCCGGTCTGGGTCCTTCCCTGGCCAAAAACATCGTGGAGTACCGCAACGAACATGGCCCTTTTACTTCCCGTACCCAGCTCAAAAAGGTGCCCCGCCTGGGTGAAAAAGCCTTTGAGCAATCGGCCGGCTTCCTGCGAATCAGAGATGCCAAAAATCCCCTGGACAGCAGCGCTGTTCACCCCGAAAGCTACCACATCGTGGACCAGATGGCCAAAGACCTGGGGGTAAGCGTAAAAGAGTTGGTGGAAAACCCTGCCTTGCAAAAGAAAATCGACCTGCGCAGCTACATCACCGACAAAGTGGGCCTGCCCACCTTGCAGGACATCATGGAAGAGCTGGCCAAACCGGGACGCGACCCCCGCGAAAAATTTGAAGCCTTTAGCTTCGCCGAAGGCATCAACACCATGGAAGACCTGCGCGAAGGCATGGTGCTGCCAGGCATCGTTACCAACATCACCAACTTCGGGGCCTTTGTGGACATAGGCGTACACCAGGACGGCCTGGTACACCTCAGCCAGATGGCCAACCGCTACATCAAGCACCCCAGCGAGGTGGTGAAGGTTCACCAGAAAGTACAGGTAAAAGTCATTGGCATCGACATCGGCCGCAAGCGTATCAGCCTCTCCATGAAAAGTGATGCACCCAGCCGCCCCCAAAGCGAACACATTCGCATGAAAAAACAGCAACGCAGACGAAAATGAGTAAGGGGTAGCAACTCAACTATTCTCCCGGCCGGTAAGCACGTATGAGACTGGCAGCAATTTCTTCTTCGGTGAAGGCCACCCGCTTCATTTCATTGCGGGCAAACAGCCCCACCTGGTCCGTATGATGGGGCGAGTTGGGGTCATTACTTTGGCCATAAGCCAATATAGAATACGCACGGGGCGGGTCGCTGAATTCCACTGCCAACTGCCAGCCATCCCCTCCGCGCACAGCCCGCTTGCCGTCTTCGGTTTCCCTAAACCACAACACCCTGAAACACCCCAACCCACCGGGCCCACCACTGATGGGCAAATCCAACTCGCCATGACGGAGGCGGTGAACCGCTCCCCAGGCCAGGTCCCAGCCCCCATACTGCTCCTTTAACTCCTGAAGTGCCTGCTCAAAAGCCGCCACTGCTTTTTGCTCATCTGACAGCCCATCGGGCGTGCTCATGGGGTGCTCAAACGACCAGGGCACCGCATATAGTTCTCTTCCCTGCATCAGGTCCGCATAACGGGCATACCACTGCCCAAACAAAAGCCCGCCCCGGCTTTCGGCTTCTACCGTCTGATCCCATTGCTGTAGCAACCGCATGGCCCTTCGCACCTCCCGCGACGGCTTTGCCGCGCGCAAAGCTTCCAACAAGTCATCCAGCAATTGCTCTGCCAGCAGCATGCGCATGCTGTGCTTCAAGGCAACCACCTCCTCCAGGCTAAACTGCTGCTCGTTTGCTATGAGCTGCAGGCTGTGCTGGCTGCGCTGGCGCAGGCGCGGCCGGGGAAAGTTGGCCGGGTAATCCTCCGGCCGCATCACCGCCTGCAAATTCGTAAAGTGAAAAGGATCGTTCTCATTGTGCAAATACCCCCCGGGAGGGTTCAATAGTTGAGGCAGAGAGTCAAAGGGAACCACCCTGCTCCATATATCCGCCGCATGCGTCACACTTACAGCTGCGGTGTCGCCCCCCGAAGGGTGAGCCAAAACCGGCGTAGTCGCATTCCACACATAAAAAATATTGCCATCCGCATCTGCATAAGTATAATTGGAAGCCGTGATGGCCTGCATGCGCATGGCCGTCTTCCATTCCTCCAGGTTGCGGGCCAGCATCATGTGCACAAACTGCTGCCCACGGCGAAACTCCCCGTCTCCGGCTTGTTTCCACACATAGATGTTACCCTCCTCACGGTGAATAACCGGGCCGTAAGGCGTGAACAACATCTCCCTTCGCTCAATCCCGCTGGCATGGCCGTGCCGGAATTCCACACTCAATATGCGACGCTCCAATGGATAGGCAATCCCATCCAGCACATAATGGTCCGGCCGTTGTGCGTCGGCCTCCAGGGCATATACCTCCTCCAGGTCGGGGTGGTTATTGGTCGTGGCCCATCCCAGCCGTTCATTGAACCCCCCTATAATTCCAAACAACCCTCCTATACGAAAATCCCCGTAAAAGTTGAGCTTACCCTCAACGGTAAGATGGGCTTCATAATAACCCGCATTCCAGGAAAGGTGTGGGTTGCGCACCAGCATGGCATGCCCGCTTTTGCTGCGCGAGGGTGTCAGGGCCCAGGCGTTCGAACCCGCCTCGGTCAACGCCAGTGAATCCCGTATTTCTTTTTGTCGCTTTAGCCGATCCACAAAGCTGCGTCCACTGTAGGAAGTGGCCACAAAGTTGGAGGTAGCCGCCACATCCGCCCCTGAAAACACCCACCCCTGGTAGCGGGGCAGCCGCTCAGGGTAGCGGCGTAAATACGCATTCACCCCTTTGGCAAAACCCGACAGCATGCTGCGCGTGTCCTCATCCAGCCGCATATAGGTAGCCAGGGTGCGCCGGTAGGCCAGTTGGTTGATAAAATCTGAATCAATGGCTTCATAACCATCTACTTTTGCCAGCTCCCCCCGTGCAGCAATCAGGGGCCGCACCACCCGCTCACCATAATCTTCCAGCTCACACCAGGCCAGTCCAAAAGTCACAGCTTCCAGATTCGCCCCCCTTATGTGGGGCACACCATAAGCCGTACGCCGTATCTCCACCTGTTGGGAAAGCCCATCATGCTGCTGGGCAAAAACCCATGCATGCATGGGCAATAGCATAAGCAAAACCAATATCCGCCTCATAATGTGTAGTTTTATGAGGAAAGATAGGAATAATGTAGCAAATGATTCCTTCCAAAGCCCACTTTAGCTCCCCAAGCTCAGTGGTCGGGCTGGTACCTGAACCCGTCGTTTACCACCCGGGGGCGCCCCAGCGGGCGCAGGTTGGAAGGTGAAAGCTCCGTCTCGGTAAGCTGCCCCTGCGGATTCATGCTGCGAAGCATAATGCGGCGGGTTGAGCCTACCCGTTTGCGCACCAGCATGCTGGTTCTGCGGTCGGGAGCCACCCGGGCCGCTGCTGCTTCACTGATGTAGGACACCCGTTGCGTGCCCCATTTTTGCGCAGCCAGCTTTCTGATCTGTTGGTTGTAAGTTGCATCGTGATCGTCGAGCACCACATACACGCGCTCTTGTGCGTAGGCCATAGACGTAAGCATGAGTAAGGCCGCAATCATCAGGTTTAGGCAAATGTTTTTCATGTCAAATGGGATTTTTGTGTTTCGATTTTTCTACCAGGCTGTCAAATCTTATTTCTCCTTTAAAGCGCTCGTAAGGTTTTTCCTTCACATAACGATGTAGCGGAAAGTCGTATTCAATGGCCCGTTCCAGGTAATGATAAAATGAGTCTGTATGATGGAGCTCATGGTGAATTTCGGCCAGGGTACTGTAGCTGTATCCATCTGTGCTGTCCAGTTTTATCGCCTCTCCTACGTACTGCAAGGCAGATTCTAGCGAATCTTCTCCCATGAGCACACACACATAGGCCAGCATGTTATAGCCCGAAGCATAATCCTCTTGAACCATGACAGATTTTTTTGCCATTGCCCAGGCTGTATCCAGGCTATTGTGATCCAAATACCACAGGGCCATATTGTGATAGGCAGCCGC
>RFHT01000299.1 GCA_003696835.1 Bacteroidota bacterium | reverse complement strand
GCGGCTGCGCCGCCTGCCCCGAAAAAGCTCCCCTCATTTTCAAGGAGGGGCTGGGGGTGGTTAACACAAGTCATTGAAAATGAGCAACTTACAACAATTATTATTGTTTTTTTCACCCTGAGGGTGCTGAATAGTTGCGAGATTCGTATCAAAGATAAACGATTGATAATCAAGGTTTAATATCTGAACCCGTTATTATTCTTCGCTCCTAAAGGAGCGGGCTCAGCCCGGAAATTCGGGCTGAGCCCTGAAGAAACAGAGAGGAGCAAGCCCTGTGAGTGCCTGCTACCCCAGCGCCGCAATACCGGGCAGGGTTTTGCCTTCGAGGTACTCCAGCAGGGCGCCGCCACCGGTGGATACATAGGACACCTGCTCTTCCAGGCCGGCTTTTTTGATGGCTGCGGCAGAGTCGCCTCCGCCTATGAGGGAAAAAGCGCCCTTTTGGGTGGCTTCCACCACCGCCTGGGCCACCGCCAGGGTCCCTTTGGCAAAGCTTTCCATCTCAAAAACGCCCATGGGGCCGTTCCACAATATGATGCGGGAGGCCAGTATGGCATCGTAATACAGCTCAAAGGTTCGGGGACCTATGTCCAGGCCCATCATGTCGGCGGGCATGTCTTCGTTGCGCACAACGCGTATGGTACCGCCTTCGCCAAAGGTGTCGGATACCACGGAGTCCACAGGGGTGAACAGCTTAACGCCTTTCTGGGCAGCCTTTTTCAGCAGCGAAGCTGCCACGGGAATCTTGTCTGCTTCCAGCAGCGATTTGCCCACTTCATGCCCCTTGGCACGCAAAAAGGTGTAGGCCATGCCCCCCCCTATGAGCAGGTAATCGACCCGCTCGAGCAGATTCTCTATGATAAGGATTTTGTCCGATACTTTGGCGCCTCCCATGATGGCACATACCGGCCGCTCGCTGCTGTTGAGCACCTTGTTGGCATTTTCTATTTCCTTTTTCAGCAAAAAGCCGGCATATTTTTCCTCAAAAAACTCCGCACATATCGTGGTGCTGGCATGCGCCCGGTGGGCCGTGCCAAAGGCATCGTTGACGTAGAGGTCGCCGTGGCGGGCGAGTTTTTGGGCAAATTCCCGGTCGCCTTTGGTCTCTTCTTTGTAAAAGCGCAGGTTTTCGAGCAGCAAAACCTGCCCCGGCTGTAGCTTGCTGCTCAGGGCGTAGGCCTCCTCCCCTATGCAGTCCCCCGCAAACAGTACCTGGGTGTTTAGATAGGACTGCAGGGTGGGAATGGTGTGCCGCAGGCTGAATTTGTCTTCGGGCCCGCTCTTGGGCCTTCCCAGGTGCGACATCAGCACAGCCGATCCCCCCTTGTTCAGCACGTGCTGTATGGTGGGTATGGCCTCACGTATGCGCCGGTCGTCGGTCACCTCAAAATCAGCATTAAGGGGTACGTTGAAGTCCACGCGTATGAGTGCGCGTTTGCCTGTTAGCTCTGCCTGGTCTATGTATTTCATAAGGTTTACTTGTTTGTGGGGTTTACTGGCGCGAAAGTAAGAAATTTGTTTCAGAGGAAGATTGATAAATTGTTAAAAAAACACAGGATTTTTTTCATTTCTTGAAAGCACTACCCTTCCAAACAAAAGCGAGCTGTTTTGCGCTGCCCTTTTTCTCCTTTGCCCATTTTTGTTTAAATTGAGGAACGCTGTTGCCCGGGCAGGCATCAGCTAAGCTGTTACCATATCTCATCACTGGACTATACGACCATCGCAAGTATGAAGTATTTGCTGGCTGCTATTTGCTGGGCTTTACTCTGGAGCCACACCCTTGCACAGGAGGAGTGGTTTCCCTCCCTGGAGGCTGTTTCTGAAGAGGAATTGCATGCCCGGCCTGTACATGCAGCTTCAGCTCCTTATCTCATTCTGCACGATTACGGCCGCCTGGCCTTTGAGGCCCGTGAGGCTGAGCTGTTGCTGCGCTACGACTATTACCGCCGGCTGAAGGTACTGGACGCTGCCGCTTTTCCCCCCATTGAGATTACTGTCCAAAAAAGAATGAGCAGGGAATCGGTTTCCCATATTCGCCTGTGTGTGCACCGCATTGGAGAGGCCGGCAGTTTACAAACCCTGCTGCAGCAAGAGGCCCGCGTGGAGGTAGTGGCTGCTTCCCCCGACCGGATTCAATACCACTTGCTGCTTCCTCCTTTACAGGCAGGAGACCTCATCACCTATAGCTACACCCTGCACAGCGCCGACTTTTTCCAGTTGCGCAGCTGGCATTTTCAGCAGGAGGCAGAAGTGCTCAAAAGCGAATTTCACACCTTTGTGCCGCATGCCTACCTCTACCTGGCGGTTTTCCAGGGCAATGAGGCCCTGCTGCAAAAGTACCAGCAGCCTTTTGAGGCAGGCAGCCGGGTTTACCGGGGGTACCAGCTCAACCTTCCCTTTTTGTGGCGCGAAACCTCTATTGGGCGCAACAGCCGGCATTTGCTGAATTTATCGGGCACACACGCGTCTTTTTTCATGGAAGCAGTGCCCCCCCTGAGAACAGAGCCCTACATGCCCCCCAACCGGGCCTGGCAGTTGCAGTTTCAGCTCAAATACCTCAACATTTCCCGTCACCTCAGGCGCCGGGTTATCGCCCACTGGAATGACTTCAACGCCTTTTTGCTGGGGCATGAACGCCTGGGCAGGCAAATGCGGCCGGGCCACCAGCTGCGGGAGCAACACATCCGCCCTCTGAGACAACTCTGCCGCGACCTGCACACACCCGCTGAAAAGCTGGCAGCCATACAGGCCTACGCACGAAAGCTGATGCAGTGGGATGGCACCTACAGCATCATGGCCACCTCGGTAGAGCGGGCCCTGGAAAACCGCCGGGGCAACAGTGCCGAAATGAACCTGCTGCTCATCCAGCTATTGCGCCTGGCGCGCCTCAAAGCCTCGCCTGTGCTCATCGCTACCCGGGACCATGCCCTGCTCAACCCCGAGTATCCCTTTTTACATCAGTTTAACCACCTCATCGTGGCGGTAAAAGAGGAAGCAGGCTACCTGCTGGCCGATGCCCTCAACCATACCGGCATACCCGATATGCTGCCCCCGGCCGACCTCAACGAAATAGGTTACCTGCTGAACGAACGGAAGGCGGAGTGGATTCCCATTGTGCCTGCACATGCGCTGAGCAGGAATACCCATGCACGCCTGCACCTGAACGAAGCAGGAGAGCTGCATGGAGAGGTACATACCACCTTCAGGGGATACGCGGCCTCCCTGGGACGCGCACAGCTGCAATCCTTAGACGGGCAAAGCGGCTCCATGGACCTGGGCAATTGGTTTGTGTTTCCTCCGGGCAGCAGCATTTCCACGCCCGAAACAGTGGGATGGGACCAGCAAGAAGCCCCCCTGAAGCTGCGTTTTTCTGTAGCGATTGAAGGAGCAAAACACCCAGATGGGCTGCTCATTATTCAGCCCGTAGGGCTGCCCCGTTTGCCGGTATTGTTTGAGGAAGGCGCTGCCCGGCAGCAGGCCGTTTCCCTGCCCTTTCCCATCAAAACCCAGTACTCCCTGGTGCTGGAACTCCCCCAGGACCTGGAGGTGGTACAGCTGCCTGAAAACCTGAAGCTCGAACTGCCCGGCGGTGGTGGAACTTTTGAGTATGAACTCCTGCATATAGAGGGCCTGCTGCGCATCGCCACCTCGTTTAACATTCATCAAACGTATTTCCTCCCCCCTTCCCACAGCCAGCTCCAACACTTTTTGCATGCAACCCGGGATAAGCTGGAAGAGGGTCTTATTTTTCGATACAGCTCGAAGATGCCATTAAGGAACTGAAAGCCCCACCAGGGGATGACGGCTTTGATGAGCCATAAGTTTGAGATGGGTGGTGTTTAGCCACGAAGGACACTTGAGGACACGAAGGAGAGCACGAAGACCAGTCGGGGCAAAGTTTGGGGAGGTGATCTGCGTAAATCATATCAGGTACAAAAAATCTGTGTTTTCCTATTGCCGGTATTGAAAATACTGATGGACTGATGGAACTAATTTTCTAAAGGAGGTATGAAGGTAGCCACGCAGGCAAATGGTTGCATGTACATGCGGAATAGTTACGGTCCACAGCAGTGGCAAGCTGCTATGGACCGTTCAGTACACTTATGACATCAGAAGCACATGGCCCGGTGTCCCAACATGGGCAGTACAAAGCCTGCCCCATCTGGCCCTGGTGTTCACCCTGCCCTGTGTGGCTCATCAAGTCCGCCTGCCTCATTCCTGCTCCACAAAACGTCCGTTTTGGAGGGTTTCGATCTTTTCGAGGTGCTGCTCAATGTCGGGGCGGTAAAACCAGGCGTCGCGCATTTCTTTGCGGGAGAAGAGCTCGAGCTGGTCGCCGAAATGGGGAGAGCCAGGTTGGGTGGCGTTGCCATAGCTCAGCAGCACTTTGGCCTTCACTTTGGGGCCAAACTCTATGACGGCTACCCAGGAGTCGCCGGCGCGCACCTGCATGCGGCCGTCGGCTGCAGGCGTGGCCGAGGCCACGCGAAAGACGCCCACCGAGCCGTCGGCCCCGTTGGCGGGCAGGTCCCGGCCATTGTACCGCAAGCGGCACACCTCTCCCCAGGGCACCTCCATACTGCCATAGGCCTCCTCCAGCTCTTTGGCCGCAGCTTCAAGCAGTTTTACCGCCTGCTGCGGGTCGGCCAGGCCGTCGGGGGTGGTACGTGCCTTTGCCAGCTCAAAGGGCTCCTGATAGATAGAGGGGTCGTAGGGGTTCATCTTTCTGGCCCAGTTGTAAAACAGCACTGCCCCCCTGCTGTCGGCATTGCAGCAGCGGTCCCACTGCTGCAGCACGGCCCTGGCGGCTTTGGCCTTTTCCCCTCCATACGCATCTATGGCGTCGAAGAGGTCGTCGAGCAGGCGGTCGGCCATTTCCATACGGGTTGAGAGCTTGTAATCCACCAGCTCTTCAAAGCTGACAGAGGCATCTTCGGCCAGCATGCGGGCCGAGCGCTGGGGGCGGAAAAAATTGTAAACCGGCGCCATGTAGGGCGGGTAGTCTTCGGGGTGCAGCACCAGGGGGTCGGTACAGGTCCAGGGCGGGTCGTTGGCATTTTGCAGCCAGCCCGTTTCCGGATTTTTGACTTTGGGCAAATCGGCGTAGGGGTGTACCTGCGTCCAGAGGTTGTTGGAGGTGGTGCCGGGCACAATGCCGTTCCAGAAGTCCCAGTCGCCCTGCTTGCGCAGGGGCACATGGCCGTTGAAGAGGTAATAAATGTTGCCCTCCTGGTCGGCATACATCACATTCCAGAAGGGAATCTGTTCCATTTTCAGGGCCGTTTCAAATTCTTCAAAATTGCGGGCCTTAGCCATTTCCCACCATTCTTTACCGGAATTGGGCCGCTCGAGGTAAAAACGGATAGCCAGGGCTTTGTGCGGGCCTTTTTTGATCACAGGCCCAAACACTGACTCCCATATTTCGAGTTTCACCTCCTCCAGGCTGCCGTCTTCTTTTTTTAGTTTGAGTACTTTTTGTCGTTTGTCAAAATCCTTCACCTCCCCGTCCAGCAAGTAGCCCTCCTCCTGCAGGCTGAGCTCGTAGGTGTCGGCATTGTCGATGGTGTTGTTGGTGTGGCTCCAGCCCAGGTGTTCGTTAAAGGCAATGCCAAAGCCGGGCAGGCCCGCGAGGTTGGCTCCATACACATTCACACCGGGCGCCACGCCATGTGCTTCGAAGAAGAGGAACTCATCAAACCAGGGCAGATGGGGATTTTGCACCAGCATGGCATGGCCGCTTTGGGAGCGGGAAGGGGCAATGGCGTAGGTGTTGGAGCCGGTTTCTTCCCAGCGCTGAATCATGCCCAGGTCTCCCCCACCCACAAAGCGGGTGTAAAATACATAGAGGGTATGCAGGTTCATGTCCTGCACCGTAACGGGCAGCACCTGCTGGTAGGTGGAGTCAATGGCTTCGGGATGTGCCTGTGCGTAGGCATTCATGCCTGCCACAAAGGCTTCGATATTGGGCTTGTGGGTAGCATCCTGCTGCTGCCACCAGCTTTCGGCCAGCTCTGGCAGCCCCAGTTGATGGATGAGCATGTCGCGCTGGAGATTTTCCTGCCCGCCCCAGTATTCGGCGGAGCGCCCGCGCGAACGCCCGAACAGCTTCAGGATGAGGTTGGCGTGGTTGTGCATTTGGGCCCAGCCCAGGCCGCGAAACAGTTCTTGCTCATTTTGGGCAAAAACGTGGGGCACGCCCCATTCGTCCCAGAGGATCTGGGTGGGAGCATTGTTTTGGGGGCTGCAGCCGCTGAGACCCAGAAGCAGGCACAGCACAGCTCCCCAGCGGAAGAAAAAGGGAGATATATGCATGGAGTAGCAGTTTATTTGGCCCTTAAACTAATACGAAAAAATGAAAAGTGGTAATCTGACCCCCAGATCATGCCGGTCCGGCCAGCAGTTGCCGCAAAAAAGCAGCCACTTCCGGTGCTTCGGCTTCCTTTAGGCCATGTGCCACCAAAGGCGGGTGCAGGCCTTGCTCCTGTACGCGCTTCAGCAGGTAGTCAAAGGGAATGACACCCTTGCCCGCAGCCACGAAGTCGCCCGCGCTGCTGCGGTCTTTGGCGTGCAGCATCACCAGCTCAGGCGCCAGCAGGTCCGGCGCTGCGTCACACATACTGTGTAGCTCTGCATTGCAGGCCTTCTGGCAGCTCTCAAAGTGCGCAAACTGCGCAATGGGCCCGCAGCCCAACACGCCCACTTTCAGCACAGGCCTGCTTGTTGTATGGTCGTTTTGCACGTTTTATGTTGATTTCACTCAGGGGCATTGAGAAGGGGGGAATGACAATTCCGGTAAACACCAACTTCGCTTTGCTCAGAGGCCAAGCCCAAATGCAGAACATGGCTTTCATCCTGCTACCTGCATGCCCCTCATTCCCTGGGAGGGAATAGCTGAAGCAGCTCCTGAGGGGTACGCACCAGATGTGCACACTTGCCCGAGCTGAGCAGGTCCTCAGAGTTGAACCCCCAGGTAACGGCCAGGGCGTCTATGCCAGCCTTGCCGGCGGCCTCCAGGTCGCGTATTTCGTCCCCTATCATGATAACCTCGGTATGGGCAAGCTGGTGCTGCTTCAAAATGCGCTTGAGCACCCTGGCCTTTCCAAAGAGGGAGTCGGGTGCATAAATGAATTCGAAGTGCTGGAGCTGGTGGGTTTGCAGAAAGCGCTGCACACCTTCGCGGGTGTTGGAGGTGACGATGCCCATGCGGTAACCCCGCTTGTGCAGGGTATCGAGTATTTCGGGCATGTGAGGGATGGGGGGCACCTGCCTGAGGTAAGCCTTAAAGCGGTCGCGTGCCCGCTTGATAAACACGGGCAACTGCACCCAGGAAAGACCCGAGAGCCGCATCAGTTCCGGTACGCTCTTGCCTTTCAGCTCGGTAAACTCCCGCTGATTGAGTTTGCGGAAGCCAAACTCATCGCCCAGCTCATTGACAATCTGAATGGCTACGCGCAAGGTGTCGGCAATGGTTCCGTCGAAATCAAATATCAGTAGCGACTTGTGCATGAACAAAGCATATAGCAATTAGGGGCAAAAAATAACAGCTGTATATTACTTAAACGTAAATTTTGCCCCAACGAACGCCCAAAATCCAAAATACTTGCTTTTTGGCGCCCGTTCAGGGAATGCTTTGCAGCTTTAGCCTTTGAACACATCATCTACGATGCCGTACTCCACCGATTCCTGGGCGTCCATCCAGTAGTCGCGGTTGAAGTCCTGCTTAATTTTTTCAACGGTTTGCCCGCAGCGGTCGGCCAGTATCTGGGCCAGTTTTTCTTTGGTTTTCACCATCTCTTTGGTGGTGATTTCGATGTCGGAGGCCGTGCCCTGTACGCCAAAGATGCTGGGCTGGTGAATCATGATACGGCCGTTGGGATAGACAAAACGGCGGCCTTTTTCGCCTACGGCCAGCAGCATAGACCCCATGGATGCGGCCAGCCCCATGCAGATGGTAGAAACGGGCGAGCTGATGAGGTTCATGGTATCCAAAATGGCCATACCTGCCGTTACGGCTCCCCCCGGGCTGTTGATAAAAAACTGTATTTCCTCGCCCGGAGCCTGGGCTTCCAGGTAAAGCAGGCGGCTTACGATCTGCCTGGCCGAATCGTCCATGACAGGCCCCCACAAAAATACCTTGCGGGATCTCAGAAAAGCTTCCTCCAGCTTGATACTGCTGAGCAGCTCCTGTATCCCTTCTATACCTTGATTATTCATAAGAATGCGTGAAATTACGGTGTCAAAAAATGAGAGTGTGAATATACAGTTTTAACACGTACAAAGCATCAAATGTGACAAAAGTTCTGAAGATAGATAAGCCCTTACACAGGACTGGGCACGATTTTGCCGGTAGCAGCCAGTTCCATCAACTGCTGGTAGGGGTGAATATCCATCTGGTATTGTCCCGCTTCTGTGGGGTAAATGTGCAAATGTCCCAGACTTTGTTCGTACAGGTAGAGGTAAATAAAATATGCGCCCTGCTTTTTTTCGAGGCGGTAGTGCAGCAGCTCGCGGCAGGGCCACAAATAGGTGCGTAAATATTGCATACTGGCAGCTGTACCTCTGATGGCGGCCGGTCCATTGACAGGCAGCCCCCGGTAGGTGGCAATATCGGCCTGCAGCAGCTCGAGCAGTTCCTCCAGCTTGTGCCCCTGGCATACTTCCATAAATTTTTGAAACAAATCCTCATGCGCTTCAGGCGTGGCTTCAAAGCGCACTTTTTCGTCTTTCAGCCGCTTTTTTGCCCGGGTGAGAATCTGCCTGCAGTGGGCATCGTTCAGCTCCAGCAGTTCGGCTATTTCTTTGTGGCTGTAGTGAAATACCTCCTTGAGCAAAAAAACGGCCCGCTCCACGGGGTTGAGTTTTTCAAACAACATGCGAAAACTGGCCGACACCAGGTGCTCGTGCTC
The DNA here is from genome assembly GCA_003696835.1 of Bacteroidota bacterium. Taxonomy (GTDB): domain Bacteria; phylum Bacteroidota; class Bacteroidia; order J057; family J057; genus J057. The sequence continues at coordinate 17,794 of RFHT01000299.1, read as the reverse complement.
GATGCGGGCTGGCGGCAGGTCCAGCAGCAGCTCAGGGCTGATTTCGTGCCCGCTGTATTTCTGGTGATCGCGAATGAAGTTCAGGCATTTGTTGATGAGGCTGCGCACGAGGTAGCCCCGGGCATTTTCTATGTGCCCATGCTCCCTGCTCAGCCAGTTGAGCAGCGTCTCCTGTACCTGGTCTTTGGCATCAGCCTCATTACCCAGCATTTTCAGTGCAATGGGGTAGAGTAATGCCTGATATTCTGCATAATCGGTATGGGTTGCAGCCATAAGCTTGATTTTTTTTTGATACGATAAGTGCAAGGAAACAAGCCGGTGGTAAGGCAGGCCTAATAATATGCCCTACTCTCCTGCACAAAAAATACCAAAACCACTTTACCTGACAGGATGGCAGCCCGGTGGACAAATCCGCAGTCAGGCAAGCAGCCTGTCTGCATTTTTTTACCTGCATACGCTTTTTCCGCTTATAGAGACGTTTTATACATAAATAAATTGTCCCGCTGTATAACAGCTGCTTCTTTAGATGATCAATAATCGTATATTCACCACGGTCAACCATCCGTTTTCATCCATAATTTTTGCCATCATGAACATAAACCTCATCAAACCCGCTCTGCTACTGGCCTGCTGCATGCTGGCCAGTTCCTGCTCGCAAAGGTACACCACCTCTGAAGCCGACGGTAGAGTCGGGACCTATACCATGGCGCAGGAAGCGCCCCCTCCGCCTGCGGCTCTCCCGGAAGAGGAAGAAGCAGGAGAACCCCCATTCAATACCGAAGAATATGACCGCATTTACGAAAACCCCTTTCGCTCGCCCCTTGTGGCCCCGCTTTCTACCTTTTCCATAGATGTGGACGTAGCTTCCTATGCCAATGTGCGGCGCTTTCTCAATCAAAACCAAATGCCCTATCCCGATGCGGTGCGCATAGAGGAACTCATCAACTACTTCGACTATACCTATGAGCCGCCCACCGGCCCGCACCCTTTTTCCATACACACCGAAGCCGCTACCTGCCCCTGGCAGCCCGCTCACCAACTGGTGATGATTGGCCTTAAGGGACGCGAAATAGAAGCAGATGCCCTGCCCCCCAGCAACCTGGTATTTTTGCTGGATGTATCGGGCTCCATGAACACCCCCGACAAACTTCCCCTGCTAAAATCGGCCTTTGGGCTGCTGGTGAATGAGCTGGACGCCGACGACCGCGTGTCCATTGTGGTGTATGCGGGTGCCGCAGGCGTGGTGCTGCCCCCCACTCCGGCCAATGAGAAAGCCGATATACTCCAGGCCCTCGAACAGCTTGAGGCCGGCGGCTCCACAGCCGGAGGCGAAGGCATAGAGCTGGCCTACCGCCTGGCGGAAGAAAACTTCATACCCGGCGGCAACAACCGCGTGATCCTGGCCACCGACGGCGACTTTAACGTAGGGCCTTCCAGCGATGGAGAGCTGGTGCGCCTCATAGAGGAAAAGCGCGACAAAGGGGTGTTTCTGTCCGTGCTGGGCTTTGGCTCGGGCAACCTCAAGGACAGCAAAATGGAGCAACTGGCCGACAAGGGCAACGGCAACTATGCCTACATCGACAACATTCTGGAAGCCAAAAAGGTGCTGGTAAGCGAAATGGGCGGCACCTTGTTTACCATTGCCAAGGATGTGAAAATTCAGGTGGAATTTAATCCGGCCCTGGTGAAGGGCTACCGCCTCATCGGCTATGAAAACCGCGTGATGGCCGCCGAGGACTTCAACGACGACACCAAAGACGCCGGCGAACTGGGGGCGGGCCACACCGTTACGGCCTTGTACGAAATTGTGCCTGTGGGTGCCGACACGGAGGTAGCAGGGGTGGATAAGCTCAAATACCAACTGAATGTACCGGCCAATGAAGCGGGAAAAAATGAACTCATGACGGTGAAATTTCGCTACAAAGCCCCCGATGGCGACCAAAGCGAACTGCTGGTACAGCCGGTGGAAAATACCAGCTCAGATTTTGCCGCTGCCAGTACCGACTTCTGTTTTGCTGCTGCCGTAGCCGGCTGGGGCATGCTGCTGCGCGGCTCCCAGTACAAGGGTACACTCGACTACGCACAGGTACAACAAATAGCAGCCAACGCCAGAGGCGTTGACTCCAAAGGCTACCGGGCCGAATTTCTCCAGCTGGTGGAAAAGGCCAGCCTGCTCGACCGCCGCGAAGCGGAGCGCAAGTAAGGAAAGGTCCTAATCACAGGCTCCCTGGCTATACTCCAGCACGCCGTTGTTCTCCGCCTCGCAGGAGTTGCTGTAAGTCTTGCCGTCGCAGCCGCATACCGGATCAAATACGGCCGGGCAGGCACAATCGCGGCAAATGCTGTCCACGACCACGCACTCGTGGTAGGGCGACTCCTCTTCGTGGCAGCTGCTCAGGGCCAGGCCGGCCATTGCCCAAAAAACAAACGTAATTCCCCAAAACCATGCTCGTATCTTCATAAGGCCAATATTGTTAAGTGAAACCTTCATTCATAAGACGCAGGCCGCAGTCCCTTTGCTGCCTGCCTGTAAAAGGTTTTGAGTATTCGCTGGCAATTGTGAAATATTCGCGCTATTTTACTGAATATTCGCGTAGTGCGAAACCAAGGAAAGAAGTTGCAGGGAAAATTTGAACTGTATATCAACCCTCATTCATTATGAAAAGAACCACCATGATATGCCTGCTGTGGCTAGGTATATCCCTTCCGGCTGCTGCCCAGGTATTGCTGGAGCATTCCCCCCAGAACTTTGACCTCTTTGGCTCAGATGAACCCCTCAAAATTGAACTGGAGTTTGACATTAAGCAGCTCATCAAGCAAAAGTACAAAGACGAGTACCAGCCTGCGAACATTCGCATCTTTTTTGGAGATACTGCCTATATAGCACGCGAAATACGCGTCAAAGCCAGGGGCAACCTCAGGCGAAGGGTGTGCTTCTTGCCCCCCCTGAAGCTCAACTTTAAAAAAACTACTTTTGGCAACCCCCAGATGGACCAGCTCAAGTCCCTCAAAATGGTGAGTGTATGCAAACCCTCCAAAAGCTATGAGCAGTATGTACTGCAGGAATACAAAATTTACAAAATCTACAACCTGCTCACGCCCATGAGTTTCAGGGTACGCCTGCTCGACATCACCTTTCTCGACAGCCGTGGAAAGCAAAAACCCCAACATAATTATGGCTTCATCATTGAAGACATAGACGATGTGGCAGCCCGCAACAACTGCATTGAACTTGAGCAGTCACGCCTGCACCCCCACGAAACCAACCGCCAGCTGGCTGCCCTGGTGTATGTATTTCAATACATGATCGGCAATACCGATTTTGAACTCTCCAACCTGCACAACCTCAAGCTGATACGCTCCAAAGATCCCCTGGACTACGCCCCATACATCATTCCCTACGACTTTGACTACAGCGGGCTGGTAAACGCCAACTATGCCGTGCCCCACGAAAGTCTGGGCATAGAGAGTGTGCGCGAACGCCTATACAGAGGCTATTGCCAGCCCGACTCCGTGATGAACAGGGTGTTTGAGTTGTTTAATGAAAAAAAGGCCGACATCATGGGGCTCTACGAGCATTGTCCTTACCTCAGCAAAACCAACCGCGTTTACAGCCTGCGCTACCTGGAGGACTTTTATACCATTATCAACAGCCCGTTTTTGGTCAAAAGAGAAATAACCGATGTATGCCGCAACTGAGTCGCCCCTGCCATTGGACAGGCAAGGGATGGGGCTAAAAACCATCAGTTCAGGATGCGCCTGGCTGTCACATAACAATCCGACCAGAAGCGCTTGTCCAGGCTGTCTTCCCGCACGCCGCGGCTGGCCGAGCTGTGGATAAAGCGCACGGGCTCGCCCTGGGGGCTCACCACCATGCCCACATGCCCGATGCGGCCATTGACCATAAAAAACACCAGATCGCCTTTGCGCAGTTCCTGCCGCGACACTTCCTGCCCCTGGTTGACCTGATCCCTGGAGCAGCGCTCCAACCTGATGCCTATGGCGGCATAACTTTTTTGCATGAGGCAGGAGCAATCTATGCCATTTTTGGCGCGCGAAGCGTGCGGAGTGCCCCAATAGGAACGGGCTTTGGCTATCAGCTGCTCAATGCGGCCTGGGTCTTGCGCCTGAAGCCGAAGGGGTGACAGAAAAAACATGGCAAAAAGCAGGAAGAGCACAGAGAGGATGGAGAAGCCAACGGACGATACAGGCCACAGTCTCCGGTGCAGACAAGAAGTGTTCATATTGATGTGTGTGGTTGACTCGCCGGTAGCAGGGGTGGCTGCCTTTCCGGCCTGGCACCCAATTTAATATACAGCCGAAAAATTTCCGCCATTCTTCAACAAAATTTCAATTTTTAATCGTATTTTTTCCCTTTCGTTGTCTCCAAACCATCAGCTCATGGCCCGTTTTCTTCTTTTTCTTTGCCCAATGTGCCTGCTGCTTTCTACTACCTTTTTTCCGTTGATGGCCCAACCCTCAGAGCAGCAAACCCGCCGACTGTTTTTCCTGTGCAAAGTGTGGGGGTATTACAAATATTTCCACCCCGGCCTGGCAGTATGCCAGGGCCCCGACTGGGATTTTGCCCTCACCGAGGCCATAGAAAGCATTCGCAGGGTGCCCTCCCAGCAGGCCTTTGAGCTGGCCCTGGAGCGCATGCAGCAGTACCTGCCCCCACTTGAGCAGCCCAGCTCTCCTCCCCCCAACCTGAACAACCGCCTCACCTACAAGCTCCAACTGGACTGGATGGAGGATGAATTCTTGCCCCGCCAGCTACGCACCCAGCTCCTGCAGCTACGTGAAGCCTTCAGGCGGCAGCCACATTGCAACGTAGAAACCGGGCCCGACGGGCGCTCCCTCTTGTTTGCCCGTGAAGCGCCATTTCCGGCTATGGTCTATCCCAACGAAGCATACCGCCTGCTGGCCCTGTTTCGCTTCTGGAATGCCGTGGAGTATTTTTACCCCTACACCCACCTCTTGTCCACCAACTGGGACGAAAGCCTCATGCAGATGATTCCGGCCATGATCGCCGCCCCCGACAGCCGTGCCTACCACATAGAGGTGGCCCGTATGCTCAAACGCATACAGGACGGCAATGCCTACCTCATCAGTCCCGAGTTCAACCAGCTCATTGGCATGTACTATGCCCCCTTTGAGCTCGATTTTGTGGAAAATCAGTCCGTCATCTGTCGGGTGGCTGGATTTGAAACCCAGCTAAAGCCGGGCGATGTGGTCCTACGCATCAACGGCATGCCCATACAGCAGCTCAGAGACAGCCTGCGCAGCTTTGCCTGGGGCGGCCATGCCGCCGGTACCGATGAGCTCATCAATGACTGGCTGATACGGGGACCGGAAGGGGCATTCGAAATTGAAGTGAAAAACGAAAGTGGTACCCATACCTATCAGAAGCGAAGAGAACTGGACGCCTTTGGCTTTGAAAAGGCCCTGCCCGACGAGGGGGCCTATTTCAAGCGTTTACCGGGTAATTTTGCCTATATCGACCTCAAACGCCTTAACCCCAGCCGCACCAACAACGTACTGAGTACCCTGCTCAGGGGGAAATCCACCCCTACTGCCCTCATTCTGGACCTGCGCCATACCAGCCTGAATTTTTTCCAGGAATTCGCCGCTCAGTTTGTCCCTCAGAGCACCACCTTTGCCCTGGCTGCCTACCCCGACCCCCAGTTTCCGGGTACCCTTTCGCTGGAGCTGGAGCAGCAAACGGGTTTCAGCGGGGTGCTGTACGACATCGCCCTCTTTCTCATCATAGACGAAAGCACCCGCGGAGGAGGAGAATTTACGGCCATGTCGCTGGAGCCCTACGAAAAGCTGCTCAAAATCGGATCACCTACCGCCGGCTCGGTGGGGGCCCATCTTTCTTCCCTGCGCCTGCCGGGCGGCATCAATGTACTCTTCAATACCCAACTGACGCGCCGCCCGGAGGGCGAAGAGGTGCACCTCACAGGCATTGAACCCGACCTGCTGGTACAACCTACCATCCAGAGCATAACCCAGGGCAAAGATGCCCTGCTGGATGCCGCCATTGCCCAGGCCAAGCCTTCTACAGGCAGGGTGAGTGTTGTGCCCTTCCCCAACCCTTGCACCGGCTTCCTCAACGTGCTGGTCACCCCTGCCACCGCCTCACACATCAGCGTGGAAATTCTCGACTATACCGGCAGGCAGCTGCGCAGCTACGAACTCCAAAACGACCGCGCCATCTTCCGCCTCGACCTCAGCGACCTGCAAAGTGGCTACTACCTCGTCAAAAGCACCGAAGACGGCCAGGTGGCCGTCCACAAGTTTCACAAGCAGTGAGGGGCCTGGCCAAACAAATTCGTTAGCCCCGCGGCTTTTGCCCGGGGCCTGGCCAAGCATGAAGATGCAACAAAAAAATGGGCAAAAACGCTCCAAACATGGCCCCAACTGGCTCAGTGCCCCCCTTGGTGCCCATTGTGATCCAGGTGGTTAGTCCATCAATCCAGCATCCGCCCCATTGCCACTCTCAGGCTTTTTATCTAATTTTATCCAAAACTACAACGCTATGAAACTCCCCCTACTGCTATGCACCGCCCTGCGGGCCTTACTGCTGACTGGCCTGCTGCTGCCTGCCGCATACCTGAACGCCCAGGTACCCCATCCCAAAGAAGTGTTTGGCTTTACCCCTGGCGACGACTACCAACTGGCCACCTACCAGCAAATGCTGGAATACTACCGCAAGCTGGCTGCTGCCAGCGAGCGCGTCGAGCTGCGCGAAATCGGCAAGTCGGTACTGGGCAAACCCCTGCTGCTGCTGTTTATTTCTTCGGAAGAAAACCTGCGCCAGCTCGACAAATGGCGGGGCATTAGCGAGCAGCTCGCCCGGGCGCGCATAGATGAAGCCACCGCCCAAAACCTGGCCCAAAACGGCAAAGCCGTGGTGTGGATAGATGGCGGCCTGCACGCCACCGAGGTGGCCGGGGCCCAAATGACTCCCCTGCTCGCCCACCGGGTGGCCACTGAAGAAACACCCGAAATGCAGCACATACGCCAGGAGGTCATCCTCATGCTCATGCCGGTGATGAACCCCGACGGGCTGAACATTGTAGCCGACTGGTACAAAAAAAACCGGGGTACCCCCTACGAAACCACCCGCCCGCCCTGGCTCTACCACCACTACGTGGGGCACGACAACAACCGCGACTGGTTTATGAATAACATGCCCGAATCCAGGGCCGTTACCGAGCTGCTGTACAACCAGTGGTACCCCCAGATTGTGTACAACCACCACCAAACCGGCCCCAGCTGGACGCGCATCTTCATTCCCCCTTTTGCAGACCCCGTTAACCCCAACATTCACCCGGGCGTAACCACGGGCGTCAACATGCTGGGCACCGCCATGGCCAACCGCTATGCCATGAAAAAGATGCCTGGAGCCGTTTCCGGGGTGATCTACAGCATGTGGTGGAACGGCGGCATGCGCACAGTGCCTTATTTTCACAACATGATTGGCATACTCACCGAAACCAGCCATGCCACGCCCACGCCCCGCTTTTACGATCCCGACAGCCTGCCCCGGGCCATTGCGGCCCGGCGCGGCGGCGGCCATCCTACCAATGGCACCAACATTTTCTATCCCTACCCCTGGAAGGGGGGCATGTCCACCTTCAGCCAGCCGGTGGCTTATATGATCACAGCCTCCATGGCGGTGCTGCGCACCGCCGCCGACCTACGCCAGCAATGGCTGTACAACATCTACCGCATGGGCCGCGACGCCATAGAAACCCCCGGCACCTATGCCTACCTCATTCCCCACCAGCAAGCCAACCGGGTGGAAGCATACAACCTGGTCAACATCCTGCGGCTGGGTGGCATAGAAATACAACAGGCCAGCCAGGCCTTTAGCGCAAACGGAAAAGAATATGCTGCGGGCACCTTCGTCATTCCCACTGCCCAGGCATTCCGGCCCTACCTGACCGACCTCATGGAAAAACAGCAGTACCCCAACCGCCGGCGCAGCCCCAACGGGCCGCCCGAACCGCCCTACGACCTGGCAGGCTGGACACTGCCCATGCAAATGGGCGTGGAAGTGATCAAAGCCGATAGTGCCTTTGCTTTCGAGGGGGAAACCCTCAGAGCCGATGTGCAGCCCGCGCCGGGAAGCGTGACAGGCAGGTCTGGCTTTGGTTATGTGCTCAACCACCAGGACAACAACAGCGTGCTGGCTGTCAACCGCCTGCTGAAAGCAGGCGCCAAAGTAAGCTGGGCAGCCGATGCCTTCGAGGCACAAAAAACGGAATTTGAGGCGGGCAGCTATGTGCTGGAATGCAGCCAGGAACAGGCAGCCCGGCTGGCAGAGGAGCTGGGACTGCACCTGCACGGCCTCAGACGAAAACCCAAAACCGAATTGCTCACCCTATCCCCTGCACGAATCGGGCTTTACAAGTCGTGGGTAGCCAATATGGACGAAGGCTGGACCCGCTGGCTGCTCAAAAGCTATGAGTTTGAGGTGGATACCCTGCACGATGAGGATATACGCACGGCCGACCTCTCGGTCTATCACGCCATCATTTTACCCCACCAGCGCGCCAGCTCCATCCTGCACGGCCATGCCCCCAACACCATGCCCGAGCCCTATACGGGCGGCATGGGCCTGGAAGGAGCCCTGGCCCTGAAGGATTATGTAGAAGCGGGAGGAACCCTCCTGGCCCTGGATGCAGCTTCGGATTTCGCCATTGAGCAGTTTGGACTGCCCCTGCGCGATGTCACAGCGGGCGTTTCACCCAACAGCTTTTTTATACCCGGCTCGCTGGTGCGCATCACCCTCAACCAGGCACACCCCCTGGCTTACGGCATGCCGCAGGAAGCCGCGGCCTCCTTTGTACGCAGCCGGGCTTTTCAGCCCCTGCGCCTTTCGCGCAAAGGTGAAGGCGGCTGGGCCGATATTCCCGAGGCGCCCAGAGCCGATGTGGAAATAGTGGCCCGCTATGCCACGGACGACCTCCTCATGAGCGGGTGGGCCATGGGGGAAAAACGCTACCTGGCTAACAAGGCTGCAGTGGTGCGGGTCCCCTTTGGCAAAGGAGACGTGATATTGTTTGGCTTCCGCACCCAATTCCGCGGGCAATCCAGGGCTACCTACAAGCTGCTGTTCAATGCCCTGCACGGGGCTAGCCTCCCGGCTCTGCCCCGGGTGGAAGAGCCGGCCATACAAGCCGAAAAATCGGAGCCTTAGAAAGGCGGAAAACATCAACCTTCGTGTTTGCGCCGGGATATGGGCATGAGTCGGGGCACAACAACTGGCACATAACCCAAGTTGCAGGTGTAGTCCCCAACACGAAGCTCGGGACTACTTATGCAACTTGGGCAACGGGCTCAGCAGCGGCTTTGAGCTGCAGCAGTATCCACACTCAGCAGGTACCAGCCCGCAGTAGTAAGGAAGTTGCGCAGCCAGGGAATGGCTGCCAGCAAAGGCAGCTGTTTGCGGCCTTTGAGCCCAAACTTGTATTCGTATATGGGGTTGATAAGAAAGAGGGTCTTTTTGTCAATTTTCAGGCCCGAATGTTTGACAATGCGTTCAAACCTTTCCAGGCTGATGCCCGTAGCTTTGATCTCCATCAGCTCCTGTATCACCTTTTCTTCCTCTCCAAAGAGCTTCAAAATGCCTTTATAAAGGGGAGCAGGCAGCAGGTGATAATAGGGCAAAAGGGAAATGAAGCGGGAACGGCAGATCTGCTGGTGGCCTCCAAACGGCATATACCAGGGCGGAAAGCCAAAAAATAAATGGCCGCCGGGCTTTAAAAACTGTATGAGGTAGGGAATGAATGTTTCCTGCTGGGGGATGTGCTCTATGGTATCTTTGAGCAAAATGAGGTCGAAGGCAGCCTGATGCGCCAGCCGGAAATCCTCCTCATATACATTCTGTGCAATAAAGCGGGCAAGACCAGCCTCCCTTTCGGGCTGCATAAACTGCTGAGCGCTCTGTATGCGGGAAGCGTTGAGGTCCACGCCCAGGCAGTGCATGCCGCGGTCGGTAAAGGCCTTGAGCACTCCGCCTTCTCCACAGCCAATTTCCATCACCTGCATACCGGCCTGCAGAGGCTGTACTTCCTCTATGAAGGGCAGCAGGTAGGTGCGGGCATTGTCGTACTGTTGCTGAAAGCGAATATCGAGAGAAACGTGCTGCGCAAGTGCCATGTACATGGGGTTAAAGCCAGCCCAAAGTTAGAACAATTATCTGTTCACTTCAATACCGGCTCCTGCGGGCAGAAATCCCAGGCCATAAAAGCGGTCGGGAGTGGGCAGTCGGCGAATAAAGGCCTTGTGGTCGGCCCGCCAGCCGAGCAGTTCGGGCAGGCGGCGCGTCATGTCGCGGTTGGAGTAGAGGTCGCGCGCTTTGGCGGGGTTGGCCGTCATCCAGCGCAGGTTTTTGTGCAGGGCAATGAGGGTTTGGGGATGGAGGCGTGTCCAGTTGGCGTCGTGGTAGAGGCTGGCTGCCAGGCTGGCATGCTCGACCATCCAGGTGAAATTGGAAAAAAGCTGCTCCACCAGCTCCGGGCGGCTTTTTAGAAACGCCAGGTCGGCAGTTTCCAGGCCGGGATAGCGCTGGCTCAGCTCGCGCAGCTGCTTGCGCTCCAGGTTGTAGCGGTAGTTGTATTCCGTTTTGGTGCGCTTGGACAACTCGTTGAAACTAAGCCGGTTGTCCTTATTGAGGTCGGTGAGCGCATAGTGCCTGTCGATGAGGTAATAGGCAAACTCTTCGGGAAACTCCTGCAACTCCTGCTTGTCCAGCAGGGCATCGTCGTTTTTGTCGGCCATGAGAAAGCGTTCCTCAAGAAACCACTCATAAACATTTTCATTCAAAAATTCCTGTGCATAAGATACCGAAGCAGAAACGAACAACATCAGACAGGCAAGTATGGATCGGAAACGATTGTTTGGCATAAATACTAATAACTTGCTAGATACAGGGGCCCTATTTGCTGACAAGGTGCAAATATGATGCCCACTTTTGGATTAGAACAATTGGGGTAAAGTTGGGAAAAAGGTTGCTCAATTTCTCGCATGATTGCGACTGATTCTAACCCTGTCAGGAAGCCGGGAAATATGCTAGGAAACCCGGACAACCGCCATTGAGCATTTGCTGTATAAGAACGTCTTATCAGGCTTGATCTTTCCAAAGAAAGCAAAAAAATACTTAAGCTGTACAAAAATCTACCCAAGATGGCAGTTTTGGCGATTGATGGTGCGTCTATGGGGTTTCAATTGGAAGATTGGGGTGAAAAAAATAAAGGGAGATGTGTGTTGTTCATCCCCCTTGATCAAATCTTGGCTGCGAAAAGCCTCAGGCCACGTTCATTCCCGGCCGGGGAAAGAGGTCTTCCACGGCTTCTTGCCGGTAAGCCACTTCATAGTCCTTGTATTTGGACTTGTCGTGCTTCCAGATATTTCTGCCTGTTTCGCATAGTTTTAGGGTTGAGGAAACCAACTCTTTTTCCAATGCTTTAACATCTGCTTGTTTGTACAGTCGTTTGGGTTGATGAAGCATGTGCTCCAGTTGCTCACACTGGTGGGCCAAATCTACAATGTGGCTGGCATGAATTCCCCGTTTGGTAAATTCGGCCAGGTCTCTTGCAGCACATACGAGTTTTTCGTTACAAAACTGAACTAATTCATGTTGGGAAAGACTTGACAACATTGGCCTAACTTGTGGTTTCATAAGCACTTGAAATTTTATAAAAAGCTAATGATATTGATTCATAGCGAAACCATAGCTCCATAAAAAAGCAATTATTAGGCATTAATCATACAGTAAAAGCCGACCCCGTTAGTGTCATAAGGGGAAATTACCTAAAATATCGTACGGTGCCTGGCGTTAACATTTTATTCCTGATGAAGCAATGATAAAAAAAATCTTTTAAAAATCAAAATATATTTGTTGCTACTGATTTGATTAATTTTCACTACCTTTAAGCAAACAAACCTCAAATGTTTATTGCCTTGAAAAAACATTCATATTTATTACTCTCCCTCCTGCTCATTTTATCAAGTCAGAGTTTTGCACAGCAGGATGATGTGTATTATTCGATATTACCTGCCCCTGGCCAGGTACGCGATGGCATGGATGAGCCTTCCATGAACGCCAAAATGGTGGTAAGATGGGACGGAGCTGAATTGCGTGAACTTCCCGGGGAGAAAAGACAAACCATTGGCACGCTGGCTTTTGGCGAAGAAGTGGAGCTGGTGGGGCGCAAAGCTTTTGTAATAAGCGAAAAAAGAGAGTACCTGGAGGTACGCCTTGCCAGCAACCCCCAGAAAGTGGGCTGGGTGAAAAAGGACCTGCTGGCCGATGGCGGTCTGGTGGTGGTGCTGCGCAATACGGAGTATTACAAAGACCCCAATACCCTGGAGATGGAAAGCGAGCTGGCCTTTTTTGAGGCGGGGGAGCTGGCCATTCTCACCGACTTTATGGAAAGTGGGGAACGCATACGGCTGGTAGGAAAAAACAAAACGCCCGACGGAAAAACCAAGGAGGGCTGGATACAGGGAACTGACCAGGTGAGCGTGTATCCCAATGACCTGCTGGTAGCTTCCCTCATCGACAAAGCCCTGCAGAGCAAGGACCCCCGCGACCAGCGTCAGATGCTCATAGCCATACGCAACCGGCCCGAATACAGAGATTCCAATATGGAAATTGCCCTGGAATACGCCATCCACCGCACTTATTATTCGGCCGGTTCGTCCTCCGCTTCTTCCAAGCCGTCATCTGGATCGAATAAGGCGGGCAGCTCCGGCTCCAACAGGTCGGGCACGGCCTCCTCTGGTGGCCGCAAATCCACCACTACCAAGAGCAGCAAGTCAAACACTACCAAGAGCAGCAAATCAAACACGGGCTCTGCTTCTACCTTTGTGGTGGAGAAAGTGGTGGATATGGAAACGGGCAAATACTACAACCGCATTACGGAAACCGGCCCCATCATGGAGGTGGCCGGCCCCCGCAGGCCCAAAGATATTTACTGGTGCTACCACAAGACCCGGCCCATAGGCAGCAAGGTGCTACTGCATACGCCCGACGGTGGGCGCGTGGCCCTCACGGTGGTGGCCCGCCTCAAGTCCAGCAACCCCAACGCCATTGGCCTGGGCAAGGAGGTGCTGCTGCGCTTTTATGGCACCCGTTTTGCCAAAACGGCTACCTTCTCTTATCCCCAATAATGGAACTTCTTTTGTAACTTGCGGGCAGGCAATCTCCATTGCCTGCCCGCATCTTATTTACTACCGCTCCTCATGCACAACGCTCAATTTCTGGACTTAACTGAATTTCTGCATACACCGGTGAGCTTCCGCCAGCTGGAGCTCATCCTGCTGGACCTGCCCCAAAAGGAAGTTTTCCGCTCAGGCATTGGCCTGCGAAAGTCGCGCAAAGCCCTGATTGTGAAATGGATAGATGCCGACGGAGCATTTGGCTACGGGGAGTGCTCCTGCAGGCCGGACCCCTACTATTCGGATGAGTTTCTGGAGGCGGCCCTGCTACTGATACGCCGCTTTGTGGTACCTGGCCTGCCGGGCTGCCGCACCTACGGTGAGCTGCTGGCTCTGCACCGCAAAATCAGGGGCTGGCCTTTTACCAAGGCGGCGGTAGAGTTTGCCCTGCACGACCTCATCATGCGCAAGCACGGCAGCAGCATGTTTCAGCACTGGCACAGAAAGCCCCTGCAGCGGGTGCCCATCGGCATTTCTTTGGGCATACAGCCCTCGGCCGATGCCCTGCTGGAGAGTGTGGCCCGGGCCCAGGCGGCGGGCTACCGCCGCCTCAAGTTCAAGATCAGCCCCGATACGCCCGCAGCGCACTTTTTGCAGCTGCGAAACCAACTGCAGGGAGCCTATATCAGCTTCGATGCCAACGGCACCTTTTATCCGCAGCACCTGCCTGCCCTGGAGGTATATGCCGGTTTCGACAGCATGGTGGAACAGCCCTTCCCTCCCGGCAGGCTGGACTTCGTGGCCCAGGCCCGCCAGGCCATTCCTCAGCTCTACATTTGCCTGGACGAAGAAGTCAAGGGCATGGGCCAGCTCATTAGCGCACAAAAGGCCGGCGCCCTGGACGAGCTCAACCTCAAGCCCGGCAGGGTGGGAGGGCTGTACAACAGCCTGCTCATAGCCGAATACTGCCTGCAGCAGGGCATCCCCTGCTGGATAGGGGGCATGTTTGAAACCGGCATTGGCCGCAGCCTCAACCTGCGCCTGGCCGCCTATATGACCCAGGCCCGTGCGCACGACCTTAGCCCTTCACACCGCTATTTTGAGAAAGACGTGCTCAGCCGCCCCATAGAAATGGATGAAGCAGGCTACATCAACCCACACAACCTGCCCACCGAAGTGGATGAAAGCGTGTTACACACATACTGTCTGCACAGGGAAGTGCTCACTCAAAACTAATGAGCAGCTCGTTTTTTTCAACAGAGTCTTTTTCTTTTACGTGAATGCGGGCCACCACGCCTTCACCCGGCGATTTGATTACGTTTTCCATTTTCATGGCTTCCAGTATGAGCAGGGGAGCCCCCTTTTTTACGTGCTCTCCCTCTTTCACCTGTATGCTGTGAATGAGGCCCGGCATGGGCGCCCTGAGGTCATCCAGCTTCTCCTCCCGCTGGAAGTTCAGGCCCAGCTCTTCCAGTAGCTGCTGCATGCGCGACTTCACACTTACGGTGGCACGCTTGCCATTGATGCTGATTTCGGCCGTTTTGGAAGCGGTATCTACCCGGTGAACAAAAACATTGTAGGAGTGATTTTCGTAGATGATATGCCAAAGTTTGTCGTTTATTCGCCGAATATCCGGCCGTATCGTTTGCCCGTTTAAAATATATGCATCATCTTTGTAAACCAGCTCAAAGCTGTAGTCATCTACGCTTGCCTGTATCATGTTATTTTTTTAAAGACTTACCCAATTACTACAATATGAAATGGACTAACTGTATGCTGCTTTTGCTGGGCCTCAGCCTCTTTGCCTGTAAAAGTACAAAAGATGTTGTAAGCTCCCAAGCCCCAGACCCCGTGGTCGCAGAGGCGGATGAACCCCGCGCCATTGTGGAAATGCAGCTTACCCCCGACTGGGCCCCGAAGTATAAAGGGGAAAACCCTTCCCATACGCGTACCTTCGACCTGATACACACGGCACTGGACCTGCGCTTCGACTGGGGCAAACAACACGTACTGGGCAAAGCCCGACTGCTGCTCAAACCCTATTTTTACCCGGCTGCCTCCCTCAGCCTGGATGCTAAGGGCTTTGACATCCACCAGTTGGCCCTCGTAAACGGAAGTAACCAAAAAGAACTGAAATATACCTACGATGGTGAGCAGCTTCACATTGAGCTGGACCAACCCTACACCCGCCAGGATACGCTCCAACTCTACATAGCCTACACGGCCAAACCGGCGGAACGCGCCACCAGCGGCAGCGAGGCCATTACTTCCGACCAGGGGCTGTATTTCATCAACCCCGATGGCAGCGAGCCCGACAAACCCACCCAGATATGGACACAGGGCGAGCCCCAGTCCAACTCCTGCTGGTTTCCCACCATCGACTGGCCCAACGAGCGCTGTAGCCAGGAAACACGCCTTACGGTGGAGGAAAAATACGTAACCGTATCCAATGGCAGGCTGGTGAGCAGCACCAGCAACGGGGACGGTACCCGCACCGACTACTGGAAGCAGGAGCTGCCCCATGCACCTTATCTCTTTGCCGTGGTGGTGGGGGAGTTTGTGGTAACGCCCGACAAGTGGCGCGACAAAGAGGTGAATTACTACATGGAAGCCAAATATGCGCCCTATGCGCGCCTCATTTTTGGGCATACCCCCGAAATGATGGAGTATTTTTCCAATGCCCTGGGCGTGGATTACCCCTGGGACAAGTACGCCCAGGTTGTGGTGCGCGACTTCGTGAGCGGAGCCATGGAAAATACCAGTTGTGCAATCTTTTACGATGCCCTCAACCACGATGCCCGCCAGCACCTGGATGAAACCAATGAAGACATCATTGTACATGAGTTGTTTCACCACTGGTTTGGCGACCTGGTTACCATGGAGAGCTTTGCCAACCTGCCCTTGAACGAGAGCTTTGCCACCTACTCCGAGGCCCTGTGGTTTCGCCACAAGTACGGAGAGGAAGAAGCCGACTACCACCTGGAGCAGGACCTGCAAAACTACCTGAGCGAGGCCGAAACCAAGCGCGAGCCCCTCATACGCTTTCATCATGGCGGCCCCGACGATATGTTTGATGCACACTCCTACCAAAAGGGCGGGCGCGTACTGCACATGCTCTTGCACGAGGTAGGCGAAGAGGCCTTTTGGGCGTCGCTCAACCTCTACCTCACCCGCAATGCCTACACCGATGTGGAAATAGATGAGCTGCGCCTGGCATTTGAAGACGTTACGGGCCGGGATTTGAGGTGGTTTTTTGACCAATGGTTTTTAGAACCCGGCCACCCCGAACTGGAAGTGAATTACCGGATAACAAGGGACGAAAATGGCCAACAACTGGTGCAGGTAGGCGTGGAGCAGGTGCAGGACCTGCGTTACATGCCGGTGTACAGGCTGCCCCTTAGCGTGCAAATTACGGATACGGAAGGAAATACTGCGCGATTTCCCGTTGAAATGACAAACAGGGACACCACTTTTGTGATTGAATATGCTGGAAACGTGGGCAATGTCATTTATGATGCCGATCAGATTCTGCTGGGGGTCAAAGAGGAGAGCAAGCCCTATAGCTACTGGCTCAACCAACTCACCTACGGCCAGAATTACAAGCAGAAGCAGCAGGCCATTGAGCAGCTCACTGCCCACATCAAAAAGGATGAAGTGGTCAATGCCCTACTGCTGGCATTGAAAGACGACTTCTGGGCCACCCGCCTGGAGGCCCTGCAGGCCCTGAGCCAGTATGGCGAAGGAGCCCGCCGCAAAAAAATTGTGCGCGAAACCTTGCGCATGGCCCGGGAAGACGAAAAATCCGAAGTGCGCAAAACGGCCATTCAGGTGTTTGCCGACGATGATGCCATCAAGTTTGCCCAGGAGAAAGAGCTGGGCAGCGAGCTGGACAATATGCTCATAGCCGGGCTGAAAGATTCCAGCTACAACGTAAATGCAGCGGCCCTGCAGGCGCTCACCTTTCGCAGTCCGCGCGAGGCCATTGCCATCGCCAAAGAGTTTGCCCACGCCCCCTCTCCCAGCCTCATGGGTATCTGCACCCTCATCCTCATGCAGGTGGACGACCCCGCCGACTTTGAAACCGTGCTGAACAACCTGCGTCGCATACCCGCCAGCCTGGAGCAGGCCCAGATTGTGCAGGGCTTTGGCCCTTACCTGCAAAACAAAAGTGAAGCGCAGCAAAAAGCGGCCGTAGAGGTGCTCAAAAAAATCGCCGCTGATGGGCAGGTGTGGTGGATCCGCTATTCGGCTTTACAAATCCTGAGCGACTACACCAGCCAGCCCGAAATCCAGGAATTTTTCCGCCAACGCCTGCAGGCCGATTCGGACGAAAACATCAAGGAATATTGCCAGGAGGTGGTGGGAGGATGACAGCCTGCCACCTCTTAGTACAGGGTAAACATCAACGGGACTGCATACCATGCAGGCGGGTTGAGTCCAGCAGCGCGCGCAGACGGACTTGCGCAGGCCTTGCTTGGCTCGTGGCCGATTTTTGGAATTTTCACACTACAAGTCTAAAGGTTCTTTTTTTCGGCAAAGTATCTATTCAGCATATACCTGCTGCAAAAAAGGGGGAATACCCCAATAGTGCCTTCATGGACCATGCATACATGAAACT
>RFHT01000298.1 GCA_003696835.1 Bacteroidota bacterium | reverse complement strand
ATAATAGAGGAGACTAAGCAGCTCGGGCATGGGGCAGGCATCGGTATTCCGATACCCGGTGGGGGTGAGGATGTCGGAATACCGTTATTGTTGGCCGGGCCGCTGGATGCCCAGTTTTTTCATGCGGTCGCGCAGGGTGGTGGGTTTGAGGCCCAGCAGTTGGGCGGCCCCTCCGGGGCCGTTGATTTTCCATCCGCAGGCTTCGAGGGTTTGCAAAATGTGGTTTTTCTCTACGGCTTTGAGGGAGGTAGCCGGAGGCTCCTCCCTGGGGGAGAATCCCAGCAGACGGGCAAAAGGCAAATGGCCGTCACGGGATAATACCAGGGCGCGTTCCACCATGTTTTCCAGCTCCCTCACATTGCCGGGCCAGTCGTAGCTCATCAGCAGCTTCATGGCAGAGGGGGAAGGCATGTTGTATGCTTTGTTGAATTTGCGGCTGTATTTTTCCAGAAAAAAACGAACCAAATGCGGTATGTCCTCCTTACGTTCGCGCAGGGGAGGCAGATGAATGGGAAATACATGCAGGCGGTAGTACAAATCTTCGCGAAAAGTTCCCTCTCTGATGGCCTGCTGCAGGTCCCGGTTGGTGGCGGCGATGACGCGCACATTGAGCGGAATGGTGGTGGTGCCCCCTACGCGCTCGAGTTCACCCTCCTGCAATACCCGCAGCAGTTTGGGCTGCAAATCCAGCGGCAGCTCGCCTATCTCATCCAGAAAAAGGGTGCCGTCCCTGGCCAGCTCAAAACGGCCAAGCTTCTGCTGGGTTGCACCGGTAAAAGCCCCTTTTTCGTGCCCAAACAATTCGCTTTCGATCAGTTCCCGGGGCAAAGCTGCACAATTGACCTTCACCAGGGGTTTGTGGCTGCGGGAGCTAAGCTTATGTATTGCCCTCACGATCAATTCTTTACCTGTTCCCGTTTCACCTGTTACCAGCACTGGTACATCTACCGGAGCCACTTGCTCCACCTGCCTGAGCACACTGGCAAATGCTTCACTGCCGAATACCATGTGCTCGTAATTGTGGGCGAGGTTAATTTCTTCCTGTAAGTAAAGGTTTTCTGCTTCCAGCTGCTTTTTGAGTGCCTCTACCTCCTGCAGGGCAGCGGTGAGCTTGCGCCGGGCTTCCAGGCGCTCGGTAATGTCTCTTACGATGGCCTGTATGTAGATTTTGCCCTCCATCGTCACCGTCCCCAGGCTGATCTCTGCATCAAACAGGCTCCCGTCTTTTCGCTTATGCTGCCACTGAAAAAACTGGGGTTCTCCTGCCAGTGCCGCAGCCACCAGCTCCTGCATGTAGTCCAGCGACACCCGCCCGCCGGGCTGTACGGCCGGAGTAAGGTCAATGGCTGCCATGCCCAGCAATTCCTCCGGCTTCTCATAGCCAAACAGCCGGGCTGCCTGCTGGTTACAGTCCACAATGTACATTCCCTCCGACAAGACAATGGCATCATAGGACTGCTCAAAGAGCGCCCGGTACTTTTGCTCGCTTTCTTTGAGGGCTTTCTGGGCCTGTATCTGCTCGCTGATATCCCTGCAAAAAGCCGCCACCAATGCTCCCTGCTTCGACTCCATGATGGAGATGCTCACGCTCAGCTGAATGGGGTGCCCGTCCTTGTGCCGGTGCTGGGTTTCAAACCTGGCTCCTCCTGCTGCCAGCATGAGCTGAATCCTTTCGGCAATTTGCTCCGGACTCAGCTGGGCCTCCAGCTGCACAATGTTCATCTGCAGCAGTTCCTCCCGGCTGTAACCGGTCATTTTGCAGTAGGCAGTGTTCACATCCACCACCCTGCCCTGTGTATCTGCCAGAATGAAGCCATCCAGGGTGGTCTCCAGGATCAGTTGGTGGCGCTCGAGTAGCTGTTGTACCTCCTCCCTGGCCTGCTGCATGGCCGTAAAGTCCAGGATAATGCCCTCGCTGGCTACCACTTCCCCTTGCACATTTTTGATAAAAATGCCGTAGTTCCAGATGTGTTTTACTTTTCCCGATTTGGTAATGATGCGGTAGGCAAGTTCAAATCCATCAGCTCCTTTTTGCAGCAGCGTTTTGATGTGTCGTTTGAGCTCAGGCCGGTCATCGGGGTGGGCCAGGGAAAACGCCCGGCTTCTTTGCATCAATTCCTCCGCCGTATAGCCACATACAGATTCCACCCTGCCCCCCACAAAGGTAAAGTGCCATCTGCCAGGAAATTCCAGTACATATACGACCCCTTTGAGGTTATTGAGGAGCTTGTATAAAAAATGCGCCCGTTGTTGTACCTCCTTTATCGCTTTGGGCTCTGCCAGCAGCAGCAGCCGTTCTCCCTTTTCTGGCGCTATATCAATGGTCCTGATGTCAAGCTCCTGGCTGCTGCCGTCTATACGCAGTAGCCTGGCCGAAAAAGCCGACTCTCCCGGCTGTTCAAGCCAGGAAAAAAAGGCAGCCCCTTGGCCTTCCTCCAGCAATTCACCAATGGCTCTGCTCTCCAGGCTCCCTTCGGGATAGCCCAGCAAGCTGTGGCAGGCCTGGTTGGCCATGACTATTTCGCCACCTTTAAGAACAAGCATCCCTTCGCTTAACGCCTTTGCAAGGAGCCGAACAAAGGGTTCGCGCGTAAAATTGTTCAACGTCTTTTCGTTATTAGGATAAACTCTGCTAATTTGATAGGGCGAAATCCAAATCTTTGCTCAAAAATTAACACAAAATTTATTGAATAACGATTTAATCAAACGAAAATTGGCTAGGTCTCTCCCTTCGCTAGCAGCATTTTCCATGAAACCTAAAAATATTTGCTAATTTTCGACACAATTCATCCAATTGACAGCAGCTATGCCACGTATAAAACGCTTATTAGTCGCCAACCGGGGAGAGATTGCCCTGCGCATCATGCGTACCGCCCGCGAAATGGGCATCATCACCATAGGGGTGTATTCTGAGGCCGACCGGGAGGCCCCGCATGTTCGTTTTGCCGATGAAGCCTATTTACTGGGGCCGCCTCCTTCTTCTCAATCATATTTAAATGGGGAAAAAATCATTGCGCTTTGTCGTGAGCAGCAAATTGACGCCATTCATCCGGGTTATGGGTTTTTGTCGGAAAATGCTGCATTTGCCCGGCTGGCAGCAGAGGCAGGCATCACCTTTGTGGGGCCACCGGCCCGGTCCATGGAAATAATGGGCGACAAGCTCTCGGCCAAGCAGGCGGTAAAGGCTTATGGGGTACCCCTGGTTCCGGGCCTGGATGAGGCCATTACAGATGTAGCAGCTGCCCGGGCAGTGGCAGCACAAATTGGTTTTCCGGTGTTGGTAAAAGCCTCGGCAGGCGGCGGTGGCAAAGGCATGCGCATCGTAGAGCGTGAGGAGGATTTTGAAACCCAGATGGCACGGGCAGTGAGCGAGGCGGAAAAAGCCTTTGGCAATGGGGCGGTGTTTATTGAGCGCTACGTGAGTTCACCCCGGCACATAGAGGTGCAAGTGCTGGCCGATACACAGGGCAATGTGGTACATTTGTTTGAGCGGGAATGCTCTGTACAGCGGCGCCACCAAAAGGTTATTGAAGAAGCGCCTTCTTCGGTGCTTACGGAGGAGCTGCGCCAGCAGATGGGGCAGGCAGCCATAGATGTGTGCCGTGCGTGCGGCTATGTGAATGCGGGCACGGTGGAGTTTTTGCTGGACGATCAGCACCGCTTTTATTTTCTCGAAATGAACACTCGCCTGCAGGTAGAGCACCCCGTTACAGAAATGATTACCGGCATTGACCTGGTGCGGGAGCAAATACGCATAGCTGAGGGCGAAGCGCTCAGCTTCAGACAGGAAGACCTGCGCATACAGGGCCATGCCATAGAGGCCCGGGTATATGCCGAGGATCCCACCAACCAGTTTTTGCCCGACATAGGGACGCTGCATGTATATGAGCGCCCGCAAGGTAGCGGCATACGGGTGGACGACGGCTTTGAGCCTGGCATGGAGATTCCCATACACTACGACCCCATGATTGGCAAGCTCATTGTGCACGACGCAAGCCGTGAACTGGCCATTAAAAAAATGATTCGCGCCATTGAAGAGTTTCAGATTGTGGGCATACACACCACCCTGGATTTTTGTAAGTTTGTGATGCAACACCCGGCCTTTACTTCTGGTGCCTTTGATACCCATTTTGTGGAAAAATACTTTGACCCGGCTTTGCTCAAGGAAAAACTAAAGGTGGAAGAAGCCCAATTGCTGGCATTGATTGGAGAACAAGTACTGGGCAAACTCTCTGCTTCGGCCAACGGGCAGCAGCCATTGCCGCAGCCGCTGAGCCCCTGGCGCATGAACAGGAGCAGATAAACGGAGCCTCATTTTCAACAGAACCCCGTCATGGATAACAGGGGAAAGCGGGCTGAGTTCCTTAGCCTTATTTCTGTAAACCCTGAGTAAGAATCTACTACACTCGCACCTTTTCATGCCCCATACCCAACGACATAGAGGCCAGCATTCCCTCGACCCGCGGCTGTTTCATCCGCAGCAATTGCCTGTGCTCAACCAGGCGGTAAAGGATATGTCGTATTTGCTTACCAGAGGCTACGGCGAAAACGGCGCATTGAAGCTGGTGGGAGACCGCTATCGCCTCACCCAGCGGCAACGAAAAGCCGTGCTGCGGGCCAGTTGTTCGGATCAGGCCCTGGCTTACCGCCTGGCCAATATGCTGGAACCGGCTGATATACAAAACCAGGCGGTGGTCGTTGACGGCTACAACCTGCTCATCACTGTGGAATCCGCCCTGGGGGGCGGCATTGTGCTGGCCTGCCGCGACAGCTGCTACCGCGACATTGCCAGCGTACACAGCACCTACCGCAAGGTGGCTGAAACCCTGCCTGCACTTACCCTCATTGGTACCCACTTGCGCTCCCTGGGCTGCAGCCACATCACCTGGTACCTCGATGCCCCTATCTCCAACAGTGGGCGGCTCAGGCACAACATGCTCGCCCTCTCGGAAGAAAAACACTTTGGGTGGGAGGTATTGCTCGCCAATAACCCCGATAAGAAAATCGCTGCTTCTGAAGAAAGTATTGCTATTTCCTCTGACAGCTGGGTAATCGACCATAGCAGACGATGGTTTAACCTGCACCGCTTTATTGTAGATCAAATTCCCGGTGCGCACCTCATTGCCCTTAGGGGGAGTTAAGTCATATTCTGCCAGCGGCGGCAGCCTCTAAGGTCATACATTTTCCGCATCCCTGCTCATGGTTTTTTCTTCTCCGGGTTCAGGGCTTGCTGCGCAAAGGAGCTGGAATGGGCCAGAATTAACGCCAAAAACCATACTAGCGGCTTCATTTTAACAATAATACCAAATTTAAGGCACTTTTTCACTACTAAGGTCGGCCAAAATTCACTTCTATGATTGAGCAAAGGAAAGATATTTCCCAAAAGAAGGCTTGAAGCAGGCATTATTTCTGCTAATTTGTCGTACTTTAAACAAAACAACCGGGCCTTTCCTGCCACCTTTGCAAGGCTTACGCCCAGATAGATTAACCTATGAATGTCAGCCTCCTTGCCCGCTGTGTGTACT
>RFHT01000037.1 GCA_003696835.1 Bacteroidota bacterium | reverse complement strand
CCTGCAGCACGATGAGTTTCTCCGGGGCCTGGATCATTTGCGGGCCTATGTGATCCTCTTTGTGGGCAACAAGGGCGAGTGGGTGGCGGTGGAGGCATAAGAGGCCATCCAAACAGCTATGCTGCATGATTTTTTTCATATTGAACAGCAGAAAGGCATACCATTCTGCCCATTTCTTCGTAAAATGATTGGCATATCAACAAAACTGGTCAATGGCAAAGCATACATTTTGGGTTTTTCTGATACTGGTATGGGGGGGGAGTCTGCAGGCTAACCTACCCGATTTTAATCCGGAGGATTTGACAACTGCACCGCCGCGCATCATCCGCACCTGCTGCGCTTTCGGTGCGGACCTGAGCATGCTGGGTATTCCGGGCATCAAAGTGAACGACATTACCGGATTGGAGCAAATTGGCCCGCATACCTACCTGGGCAGCAAGGCAGAAGGCAATGGGATCATCTACACCCGCAAGGGGGGCTTTATTGATCTGGGCCATCTGCGCGACCAGGCCGACTGGACGGCCTGGCTGTACGCTTCCATTCTCGCCCACCACCAGCAGGGACGCTGGACGCAAAAGCTGGGCGTTGAAGGAGGAAAAAAGACCCTAATTTTGGACATCCCTGCTGGTACCGACAGTACGGATATGCTGCTGTTGGCAGGGCGCATCGCCTTTGATTTATCGGCCTGGCACGAAATAGCCACCTGGTATGGGGCCTCTACCGTGCCATTTGTCTCCGAGCGTTACTCCAGTTTTTCCATTGAAGACATGTACTCCAATACCCTGGGCATTGTACTGGGCATGCGGGCGTTGAAAAGCGACTTGCCCTATGAAGAAGCAATGACAGCAGGCATCACCCATATACTGGACAGCCTGGAGGCTGTACCTACATGGGATGATACTTTTGCGGCCATGCAGGCCGTGGAAGGAGTATGGTGGACCAGCAGCAAACACCTGCCCAGCGGGAAAATTTTGCTCAAAAGAGCCCTGAATATCCAGCTCTGTCAGCATCCCTATCTGCTGCCGCAGCAGGCCGCCTCTACAGAGCCTTGTACCATAAGCCTGGAGGAAAACAGCCGTACAGGCATCCCGCTCACCCGTTTTTACGAGCTTCGCATCAGGCTGAACCACAAGTTTAATCAGCGGTCGCAGATCCTACCGGACGGCAAAGCATACATTACCCAGTATGACTTTACTGCTTTTGTGGAGGATATCAGAATCCAACTGGAGCAGGAGGAAGTATAAATATAAAGTTGTCAGTTAAAAAGTGCGTTCATATCAGAACTGCTTCTGCCAACTCTCTCTCATGTGTCGGATACGGCTGGGGTCTGTTATGAGTTTTTCGTACTCGGGTGCATGGGGCACGCCCATAAATACCCGCTCGTTGCGGTAGATCATTTTACTGGGCACTTTGTGCCTGCCCGTGAGGTGAATTTCGTTTATTCCGGTTTGGGTCAGAATTTCGGCAATATTGGATTCGTTTACCCCTCCTCCTGCCATTACAGCAATACGCCCTCTGCTTTGGGCCGCCAGTGCTTTTATGAGCGGAATGCCCTTGTGGGCCTCTGCTTCCTGGCCCGAAGTGAGCACCCGCTCCACGCCCAGCTGAATGAGCACATCCAGGGCCTGATGGGGGTCGGAAGTCATATCAAATGCCCGGTGAAAGGTCACCTGCATGGGGCGTGCCAGGGCTATCAACTCCCGGGTACGAACTGCATCTATGTGCCCATTGGCATCGAGCAGGCCAAACACCACTCCGTGGGCGCCCGCGGCTTTGGCAGCCAGCACATCCTGCTTCATCACTTCAAATTCCACCTCATCGTACAAAAAATCCCCTCCCCGGGGACGTATCATGACCATGACCTCCAGGGAGGTGCTTTTGAGGCAGGTGTGCAGCATGCCTGCACTGGGCGTAGTGCCCCCTTCCATAAGGTTGTCGCATAGCTCTACGCGCTGTGCGCCTCCGGCTTCGGCCGCCAGTGCAGAGGCAACAGAGTCTATACACACCTCCATAATAAATTGTTGATTCATAGAAAAAAAATAGTTGAAGGAGATTGAAAAATAGGATTCGTCAGGGCAAAAATAAGGAAAATACGTACTTTTAGGCCGTCAACTCAGGGTTTATGCAGCATGTGCGGTTTTTTTTACTTGGTCTGTTCCTGACCATTCCGGCCATTTCCATGGCCGGAGACACGCTTACCCTTCGCCTGTCGCAAGCCCACCCCTCCATAGCAGACCTGCCCCTTTCCTGGATAGAAAGCTCCGAACCCCTGAACCTGGAAACTGCCCGGCCCCTGTGGCAGCAGGGAGAAAAAGACTTTTCTCAGCTCTCCATGCCCTGGCTGTACCTGCGGCTGAGGGTGCAGAATAGCGACAGCCTTGCGGCCCGCTGGCTGTGGCTGCTCGACGCCTGGGACGAGGTGGAAGTGCTGGCAGGGGGAGCATCCACCGGCATGCAAAGCCGCATACTGCGCCACCAGCATCCCTTTGGCATTCAGCCCTTTGAGCTGTATTATCCCTATGTGACCCATCAGCGCCTGGGCTTCCGCAACTACCTGCTGCTGGAATTGGCGCCCGGTGAGCAAGCCCGCGAAATTGTTTTACAAATACACCAAACCTCCGCCATGCCTCTGGGAATGCCCCTGGAGCTCATCACAGAGGGGGAGGCCAGAAGCAGGGCGCAGCAGTTTCGTACCAAACAATTGCTGCAGTTTCTCTTTCTGGGCATGCTGGCTCTGCTGTTTCTTCACCAACTTACCCTGTTTACCGTTCGTTACGACCGGGTGCACCTCATTTATGCCCTATACAGCCTATGTGTGATGCTCATCACCCTGGATTACAGCGGCGTGCTCGCCCGGGTATTTTTCAACGGGCAAATTGCAAGCCTGGACTATGCGAAATTCATGACAGATATGGCCCTTATCATGGCATATATCTGGTTCTATCAGGCCTTGTTTCCCAACACGCCGCGCTGGTCACTTCGCCTGAAGTGGATGCAATACATACTGGCAGCTATTGCATTGGCAGGCACCCTTTATTTTCTGCTTTATCGCCCTGTTTTTACGCTGGTGGTGGCGGCCTTTGTCATTTCAGCCTTGCCGGTGCTGGTGTTTTTGCCCATGTTTGTGCAGCGTTGGCAGCAGGAAGGCAAGCTGTTTCGGTACTTCATTTGGGGCACGCTTACCCTCATCACGGGCCACCTCATTAATGGAGGTCTTTACGTTTGGGGGAAAAATGAAGTGTTCTTGCTGGGATACCTGGATCGTTTCAATATCCTGCAGCTGGGCTTTTTGTTTGAATTGCTGTGGTTTTTGCGCAGCCTGGGGTACCGCAATTATTTGGTGCAAAAACAAAATTTTGAACTGCGTACCTACCGGGAACTCAGTGCCCGTTTTTTTGGCAGGATTGGCCAGCAGATACAAATGCCTCTGAGCCTGATCGCAGGCCCGGTATATCGGCTCAGGCAGCTTGCCCTTGAACCAGAGGCCAGCATGCTGGTGGGCTGGATCGAGCATTACAGCCAGCAACTGTTGCTTCAGACCCGGCAGCTACTGGCATTTTCCCGCCTGGATGCCGGCCAGATGCAGCTAAATGTAAAGCCCTTAAAAGCGGTTTCCTTCTTCCGCGACAGAAGCCTGGCCTTTGCAGCCCAGGCGCTGAATCAGCAGATCAACTTTGAAACAGACTTTCCTGAAGCTGCTCAGGAGCGCGAACTGTATGCCGACCCTCACAAACTTGAGCAGATCATTGACAACCTGCTCTCCAACGCCTTCAGATATACCCCTGCCGGTGGCACGGTAGGGGTGCGATTGTGGTTTACCTCGGCAGAGCTGGTCTTTGCTGTTACCGATACCGGCGAGGGGATTCCCCCTGCTATGGCCAACCACATTTTTGAGCCATACAGCCGCTTTACCAACGGCTTTGACAACCGCTTTACGGTTGTTGGACTGGGACTGGCCATTGTGCGGGAGTTTGTGCAACTGCACAAAGGCAAAATCCGGGTTGAGAGCAAAGCCCAAAAAGGGACGACCTTTGAGGTGCGCCTGAAGCTGGGCAAAGCCCATTTGTCATCCTGGGACATTGCCCGCGCTTCCCTGGCTGCCAGGCCTGCTCCTTCGTCCCAGACCCCGGCGGCTGGGGAAAATAAAGCGCCGGCCAAAGCCAGGGTGCTCATCGTAGAGCCCAACCCCGACATGCGCAACTTGCTCAGGATGATTCTCTCAGACCACTTTCAACTAAGCGAAGCCATTAACTTCAACCAGGGCTGGCGCATGCTACAACAAAGCCTTCCCGATCTCGTCATTTGCGACAGCCTCCACCCTGCCCGCCATGGTTTTCGCTTGTGTGCGCAGCTCAAAGCGGACACCCACACCCACCACATCCCCCTGATACTGCTTGCCGACTCCGGGGAGCATGCACCTGAACACTTGCACCCACGCGCCGACCTGGTGCTGCGCCACCCCCTCGACCCCAAAGAAGTGCGCACCCAGGCTGCTGCTCTGATCGAAAACCGCAGGCTGCTGCAATCCTACTACCAGGCCCAACGCGAACTGCCAGCGGAAAATATAGACATTGACTCTTCCGACCATCAATTTCTGCAAAAGGTTAAGAAGAAGATGGAACTGCATTACAAGGATTCGAAGTTTGGGGTAAAAGAATTGGCCTCAAGCCTGGGGGTAAGCCGCAAGCACCTGCACGCCAAGCTCAACAGCCTGCTGCATCATTCCCCCACGGACGTCATGCGAGACTTCCGCCTGGAAAAAGCCCTGCAATTGCTCAAAGGAAAGTACGGCAACATCTCCGAAGTGGCCTTCGCCACAGGCTTTAACTCAGCCTCCTACTTTTCCAAGGCTTTTAAAGAGCGCTACGGCATGACTCCTACCGATTTTAGAAAAAATACCGGACAATGAGGTTCCAGGTTACGAGATTTACACCATTTGTTACCCCTGTGAT
Source organism: Bacteroidota bacterium (assembly GCA_003696835.1). GTDB lineage: Bacteria > Bacteroidota > Bacteroidia > J057 > J057 > J057. Next base: position 11,739 of record RFHT01000037.1, on the reverse strand, counting down.
AGGTATGCAGAAAATAAAAGGCTACATTTGTATATCCTTCCTCCCCTCATGAAAACGGACTTTAGCAGTATGTACAACCGTTCAACTTGTTGACTTACGCACTTTCTCTACACTTTTCCGGTATTCATTTTTATTGTAAAGAGATGGAAAGCTTTAGGAGCATGTTTAACTCGATGGACCTCATTTGTTCGGCATAATACGATTTAGGGAAAGCCGACAACATGATCATCTCCGTAGAGGGGGGAGGGCGTCGCCCTCCCCCTAATTGTTTCTACGACCTAACTAAAGAACACCCTGCCATGGGCATCCTGCTGCAGGGTTTCGTATGTACCTGTTTGGGCAATACGTCCATTTTCCAGCAGGAAAATGCGGTCCATTTTGCGCAGGGTGGACAGCCGGTGAGCAATCACAATGGCCGTTACCTGCTCGAATAGCTGGTCCAGCCCGGCCTGAATGATGGCTTCCGAAGCGGCATCCAGATGGGCTGTAGCCTCATCCAGCAGCAGGAGCTGAGGCCTGCGGTAAACGGCACGTGCCAACCCCAGACGCTGGCGCTCCCCACCTGAGAGTTTTACCCCCTTTTCACCCACTACGGTGTCCCAGCCCTGTGGCAATGACGCAATCAACTCGCTGAGGCAGGCAATATCGGCTGCCTGGGCCAGGCGCCGCTCATCGGGAGGGGTGTCCCCACCCGCCAGCAGTATATTGTCCCGTATGGAAAGATTGAACAACTCAGTGTGCTGCAGCACTACGCCTACGTGCGGGATGTAAGTAGGCCGCCTGATGTCGGCCAGCGACAGTTCATCAAAGCCGATAAAGCCTTCATAGCCCTCATACAGCTTGAGCAAAAGTCGCATCAGGGTGGATTTGCCCTGCCCCGATGCCCCTATGATGCCGATCTTTTCGCCCCGCTGAATGTCGAATGACAACTGATGCAGCACCTGTTGCTGCCCGTAGCGAAAGCTTACTTTGCGGAAGCTGATGCGTTGCCAGTCCAGGGGGAAGTCCACCTTGCCGCCCAGCTCCAGGCTGGGCGTTTCGGCCAGCAGTTGTTGCATGCTTTCGGTATCCACCCGGGTGAGGCTCCACTGGTGGGCAATGGCCGTGATGCGGTCGGCTGTTACCTCCACTTTTCCAAAGTAAAAATACACCTGGGCAATCATGCCTACTTCAAACTCCCCTTCAATTACCTTCCACACCGCTACCCCTATGATGAGCAGCCGGAATAACTGCCGCTCAAAACCCAGCACCCCCATGCGGGTGCGAAACAGCACGATGCGCCTTTTGATGGTTTTCAACAACGCCTGCATTTGCCCTTCCAGCCAGCCCATCACCTGCTGGTGCATGCCCAGGCTTTTGATGGTGGTAATGCTGTTGAGCATCTCGTACTGCATGCCGTTGAGTTGCTCTTCCTCCCGGTTTACCAGCCGGCTTTGGTGCAGTGCCCGGCGCGTGAGCCAGACCGAAAGGGCGTAGTGTACCCCAAAAAACAGCAGCAATATGAGGTTGAGCTCCCAGCTCAAAAAAGCAAATACGATGGGAATACCAATGAGGCTTACGCACACATCTATGCCCAGGTCGATGTACAGGTTGAACAGCTTGCGGAGGCTTTCGGCTGCCCGGTTGACCTGCTTGAGGCGGTTGCCTGTATTCTGGGCTTCATGCCAGCTGAGGTTGAGCAGGCCCATAGTGTGCAGCATCTGCTTTTGCACATCCATGCCCATCCGCTCGCCCACCCAGCGCAAAACCCCCCGGCCAATTTCCACTGCGCTGTAATAGTAGAGCGCCGTGAGGGCGATCATGCCCAGGTACCGCCAGGCGGGGGCCACAGTGGCCCCCGGGCGGTAGGCCGCGGCAAAGGTGATTATTTCACCCATTACCCAAGGAATGATGAGCCAGATGCCATAGCCACTCACGCTGAGCAGCGTGCCCCAGATAAAGGCAGAGCGGTATGGGCGCAAGTAGTTGCTGTAAAGGCCAAGCATCTCCCTGGTGTAAAATGTGGAGAACTCAGTCCTCCGGTTCCAATATGCGCTCCACCCTGGCAAGCGCATCCTCCAGGTGGGCACGCGTCATGGCGTCAGGGCTTCTTTTGGCTGCTGCTTTCAGCTCCTTCTCCAGCTGCCTGAGGTCGGCGCGCACTACGGCCCGTATATCCGACTGGCTCACATTAATGGGGGTGCGGCCCGAAAAGGCACGAAACTGGGGCGGAATGGGCGGCAGTTCGTTGGTGAGCAGGTACTGCATGCGCTCCAGGTAGGCCCGCTGCAGGTTGCGCCTATATACATCTATGCTTTGGCGCGAGCCAAGCTCAGACCAAATTCCCCGGTGCACATCCTCAAACAACTGCATAAGCGTATAGGCCTGGCTACCTTCCAGGGCTTCGGTTTCTATGAGCCTGCCCAGCCGGCTGGGCTCCAGCAACTGGTTGAGGGTATTGACCTGGGTGCTGCGAATGCGCTCCAGTATGCCCGCAGGTTGGATCTGGCGCAAAATGTCGTTGTCCACCAGCCACAGGGGCGTTTGGAAAAGCTCGCGGTTGAGAAAGGCCACTGCCTCGCGCTGGCGCGCCGCCGGCACGGGATCATACACCGTGCCGTCCTGGTCGTAGGTCTTGTACCACTCGTATATGCCCCCCACATTGGTGCGCACATGCCCCATGTAACGGTTGAATTGCCCAATTACTTGCCCGTACAACTCCTCCAGGTCCTCAAAGTCTTTACCTTCCTCCCCGGTCCACTCAATGAGGTTGGGCACAATGCGTCGGAGGTTGGCGATGCCCAGGCTGCTGGCCTTTACCGCATCATTGCCCAGGTCTTCAGTTTGTGAGCTGGGGTCGTAATTGTTGCCCCGCTGGCGGCCGTAGCGGTAGAGGGGATCGCCCTCGTGCGCCTTGATCCAGCTGTGCAGGGTGGCTTTTTCTTCGTCGGCAGTGCGGGCATCCAGTATGGGGCGGTATCCCCATTCGATGGCGTATTTGTCGTATATGCCAATTTGGGGCATCAGGGCCACCTCCCCGTCTTCGGGCTGGGCCACGTAGTTGAAGCGGGCAAAGTCCATGATGGAAGGCGCCGTGCCCATGCGGCGGGTAAAGCTGGGCGAGCGCAGCGAGTCCACCGGATAGGCATAGCTGGCTCCCATGTTGTGGGGCAGCCCCAGGGTGTGCCCCACTTCGTGAGCAGCCACAAAGCGTATGAGTTCGCCCATCACCTCATCTTTAAATTTCACACCCCGGGCTTCAGGGTTGATGGCGGCCGTCTGCACAAAATACCAGTTGCGCAGCAGGTTCATCACATTGTGGTACCACAAAATGTCGCTCTCCAGTATTTCGCCCGAGCGGGGGTCGTGCACGTGGGGACCCTGGGCATTCTGTATGGGAGTGGTGATATAGCGAATCACAGAGTAGCGCACATCCTCCGGACTCCAGTCGGGGTCCTCCTCCCTGGAGGGGGGATCCTTGGCCAGAATGGCGTTTTTGAAGCCCGCAGCCTCAAAGGCTGCCTGCCAGTCCTCTACCCCCTTCTTGATGTAAGGCCGCCACTTTTCGGGCGTGGCCGGGTCCACGTAATACACAATGGGCTTGATGGGCTCTACCAGCTCGCCCCGTCTGAAGGCGGCCGTATCTTTGGGCTCCAGCCGCCAGCGGGTGATGTAGGTGCGCTGGGCGGCCTTTTGCTCATCCAGCCCGTAGTCATATTGGGAAATGGAAAAATAGCCCACCCGCTGGTCGTGGCGGCGCGGCTTCATGGGCTGCTCCGGCAGGATGATGAACGACTGGTTCATTTCCAGCGAAAGGGTGCCCGTGGTACTGTTGGCCGGTAGCTTGTCGGCCTTGTAGGTGAGCACATGCCGCACTTCCACATTTTGGGGAAAGCTCTTCATGTAGCTGATGATGCTCCTGCTCTTGTCCAGCGACTTGATGCCAAAATTTCTGCGCTGATTGGAAGACAAAGGACCAATCATCTCCACATCCGTCGTAAACAGGTTTTTGACATCTATCACGTAGGTGCTGCTGTCTTTGCCAAAGGCCTTGATGTCAAAGGCCATGATGATGGGCTCGTAGTTGTTGTTGCGCACCGACTGGTAGATGGGCAGGCTGGGGTCGGCTACATTGGTGTAAGAAACCGAGCGCAGCAGCAGTTGGTTGTCGTGGCGCTGCCAGCGCACCACCTGCTGGGGGCGCGTTTTCATGCCGGCACCCCCAAAGGTAAAGTTGGGAATGGTACCCGACATGCGGCTCACCACCAGTATTTCCCGGTTCAGCAAGCTGTCGGGAATTTCAAAGTAGTAATTTTCCTCCACTTTATGTACGTCAAACAGTCCGGTGTCAGATATGGCTTTTTCCGTGATTACGTCTTTATAAGCTTTAAATTTCGACTTACTTTTACCTGGGCCACCATTTGTTTCAGACCTGGGTTCAGGAGCCTCCTCCTCCTGGGCCTGTAGTTGGGTTACACTCAAAAGGCCTGCGCACAAAAAACACAGGCAGCTTAGCCAAAATCGTCGGTCAAAGATAAATTCTTTCATTTGCGAGAGATTGTTTGTTTGATGATTGAGGTTTAAACTTGTAAGAAAAATACCTCTCATGCAAGAAATAGAAGTAAAGATTCTGGAAATAGACCGGGATGAAATAGAAAAAAAATTGCTGGCACTGGGGGCTGAAAAGTATTTTGAAGGGGAAATGCGGGCGGTCTATTACGATGCAGCTGACGGGCACATTCACCAGCAGGGCGATGCCCTCCGGTTGCGAAAAGAGGGATCAAAAACCGTATTGACCTATAAACGCGCTATTTCCCGCCAGGGGGCAAAAATTATGGAAGAATGCGAAACCGAAGTGGCAAGCATGGAAAACATGCAGCAGATACTGAGCCTGTTGGGCTTTAAACCTTTGAAAGAAACCAGAAAGTTCCGAACTTCGTATTTACTGGAAGGGTGTTCGGTGGTGATTGATGAATACACTGGTGCCCTGGCCCACATTCCGCCCTTCATAGAAGTAGAAGCTACAGAGCTGGGGCGCATGCAGGCAGTGGTAAAACGCCTGGGATACACCCCCGAAGCCTGCAAAAGCTGGAGCACTTACGAGTTGGTACAACACTATCAAAAAAACTAATGCCTGAAAAGATTCTGCATTCGACAGAACGCATTGCTTTTTTCACTAGTGGCGCACACAAACACACAGAGAAAACATTCAGCCAGAGACTGCAAACAATAAATTTGTAAATTACCTCTGGCCATCATTTAAGGCATTGAGTTATGAAAAGGTATATCCTATATGTTTCCATCTTCCTTGCAGGCCTGTATGCAGCAGGAGTGGAGCCTTTGATGGCCCAGGAAGACCCTCCCTTTGGCGAAATGCCGGGCTTTGTGAAAAATGAAGCCTTCATACTCGAAGCTCCCGATACCCTCATCGTTTTCCAGAATGGCAAGGAGCTCTTTCCCTACGTGAACGAGCGCCCCTACTACCAGGACAAGCGGGCCCTCAATGCCATGGCCCAGGCCGAAAAAAGGGGCGATACCACCGAGCTGGACCGCCTGCTGGTGGACTACATCAACAACTTTGGCCCGCAAAACTTTCGCAGCGACATCGCCATGCTGTGGAAAGCGGCCCAGCTCAAGCAGGCTATGAATGACACCGTGCAGGCCCGTTTTTACTACGAATTGTTTATCAAACACACCCTGGGACGCTCTCAGCAGGGGCGCCTGGCCTACGATTCCCTCATTGCCCCCACCCGCTCCGACTGGCTGCCCCTGGAAAAGTACTACGAATTGCTGGAGGTACGCCGCCGTATAGATACCCTCACTCCGCCCAAAAAAGTGCTCACCAGCATGGGGCCCAATGTGAATTCCGACAAACCCGACTATGCCCCTTTCATGCATCCGGGGCAGGATATTCTCATATTTACTTCCCGCCGTGATGGCGAAGACCTCATCGATCCCTTTGCCCGTAAAAACGAAGAACTGTACTACAGCTATAAGCTCAGCGGTACCGACGAGTGGGTGCCCGCCGAGCGCCTGCCCCCCAGCATCAACTCGGAGTTTAACGAAGGTTCGGCCTGCCTCAGCCCCGACGGCAAAACCCTCTACTTTACCCGCTGTGGTATGATCCCAACTTCCCCCGGGGAAGGCAGAAGCCGCGGCATGTCCAGAAAGCAGGCCGGCTCCGACTGCGAAGTCAACTACGGCGACTGCGACATCTACCAGGCTACCTACAACCCCGAAACCGACGACTGGGTGGACATCTGTAACCTGGGGCCCCATGTAAACTCCGATACCTGGGACTCCCAGCCCAATATCTCTCCCGATGGCAACATCCTCTTTTTTGCCTCCAACCGCCAGGGAGGATTCGGCGGTACGGATATTTACTACACCCTGCGCGATACCCTCACCAATGAGTGGAGCGAAGCCAGAAACCTGGGGCCCATCATCAACACCCCCCAACAGGAGGTTACGCCCTATTTTCACCGCATCAACCACACCCTCTACTTCAGCTCCACCGGCCAGCTATACAATTATGGGGGTTACGATATTTTCAAATCCAGGTGGATGGGCAATACCTGGGAAGAACCCAACAACGTAGGGCCCCTGGTCAATACCGTGGGCAATGAATACTACTTCACCATTGATGGCCTGGGCGAAACCATCTTCTACGCCCGCTCCAATAATGAAGTGAAAAACCACATTGCCCAGAATTTTGACCTCTATTCCTTCCCCATGCCCATGGAGTCGCAGCCCGCGGCTGTAACCGTGTTCAGGGGCAGGCTGCGCGATTCCATCACCGGATTTCCCCTGGTGGGCACTGTGATGATACGCGACCTCGAAAAGGGCACCGAAATCATGCCCAAATCCATCAATGAAGAAGGCTACTTCGAGTTTGACCTCATCAACAACCGCCGTTACCAACTGCTGGTCATGGGGGACGACTTCCTCACCATCAAGAAGGACTTTGAGATGAATGGAGATACTACCTTTCAGATTTTCGCCCAGAGCTACGAGAAAGGTAAACCCATCGTCTTTGAGTCGCTGAAGTTTAAGTCGAACAGCACCCGGCTAAAGAAGAGCATACAGCCCAAGCTGGACTACATGGTGAAGTTTTTGCAGGCCTATCCCATGTTCAGGCTGGTGGTAGAAGGCCATACCGATGCCGATGGCGACGAGGACTACAACCTGCAGCTTTCACAGGAGCGGGCCGATAAGATAGCCGAATACATCATCCATACCGGCAATTTTGAGCAGGACAGGGTGGTGGCTATTGGGTATGGCGAAACCCGGCCCGTGGTGCCCAATGATACCGAAGAAAACAAAAGCACCAACCGGCGGGTGGAGTTTAAACTGGTGCTGAACGAAGGCTACGATGGCCCAAAGATCATGCCCACACAGGGCGAATTGCCCATCAATATAGACGAAGCAGAGCCCGAAGGGCCCACTGACGAGTTTGGAGAAGAAGAAGATCTCATTATTGAAAAGAAAGAAGCAGGCCAGCAGCCCAAAGCCACTGAAAACAAGAAGAAGGTAAACAATAAATAACATGGCATAGTTTATGCCGTATCATATTAGTTAATTCGTAAGTTTTTGTACGGAAAAGAAAATTAGTTATAGCAGATAACACCTATATTCAGGAAGCCATATTCTGCAAATAGCAGCACTGCCTGAATTTGTTTGGGGTAATATGCAACACAATTTACCAAATCAAAGGAGCCGGTCTCCGGCCTGTCAACAACAAGTATGAACGAAAGGAGAGAAGATGGTAGTAAATGCGATACGTAGCTTACCGATCCCTGAGCTATATATTGAGCAGCTGAGAAATACGGAGCAAAACCCCCGTTTCCACGCAGAAGGCAATGTGCTGAACCACACCCTGATGGTGCTGGACCAGTACTACAAACACGTGGACGAATTTGAGCTCACCCAAGACGAGCGCGAAGTGCTCTACTGGGCAGCCGTGTTGCACGATGTGGGCAAGCCCCGCGTGAGCAGGCTGGTCAACGGTCGTTGGGTGGCCCGCGGCCATGAGGCCGCCGGCGTGCCCGTAGCGCGCAACATCCTGCTGGGCATGCCCGAAATTTCGCACAGCCAGCGCCGCCGCATTCTCAACATTGTGCGCTGGCACCACGTGCCCATGCGCTGGGGGCTCATGGGTACTCGATACAGCGCCTACAAGTGGCTCTCTACCCAAACCGACATACGCCTGTTGGGCATTTTTGCTCTCTTTGATGTGCTGGGACGTATATGCGTCAATAAAAGCCACGTGCTGGAAGTCATCGACCACTTCAATGAGGTGATAGTGCCCCGCATACACCACGAATTTGGCAGCCACGAGGAAATACAACACTTTTTTGACACCGCCAACTACAACAAGAAAAATGCCCTGTGGCACGCCCTCAAAACCAACGACTTCCGGCTGATGGAAAAGGTGCTTTATCGTCGGCCCGAGCAGGAGCGTGAGCCCCACACCTCCTGTGTCATCACCATAGGGCCGCCAAAAAGCGGGAAAACCCGCTTTTTGAAGGAGCAATTTCCCGAACATGAATACATACACCTGAGCGAGGAGGCCTGCGAGCCCGGCAGCCAAAGCCAGCTGGAAACCCAGCTGTGCCGCCTGCGCAAGGCCCTGGCCCATCCCCTGGGCGAAAAACGCAAAGTGGCCATAGACGGCTCACACCTTGACGTAAGCTGGCGCAAACGCGTTATGGAGTATGCCAGAGAGTGTGGCGCCACCATCCGCTACCTCTTTTTTGAAAAATCCCTGGATGAAATCCGCATCAACAATCAGCTTTCGGCCCGCCCCATGAGCGAAAACCAGCTGCAGGCTGCCTATAACCAACTCTATTTTCCCCACCCCTGGGAAGCACACCACCTTCAGCTGGTTACCTAAGGCATTCTGGCCCATTTGATCACTTTCACATACCCTTTGTCATCCCGGAACCTGAGCAGGTACAGCCCGCTGCTCAGATGACTGAGGTTGGCAATGAGGTGGTGGGTTCCCGATTGCAACTCCCCCTCAAAGATGTTCATCACCTGGCCTCCCCGCAGGTCCATAAAGGTGGCCGATATACGAGAGGGTTCCTTCAGCTCAAAAGTGAGATTGACCTTCCCGCCCGAGGGGTTGGGGTAGAGGTGTAGGGCCGAAATGTTGGGGGCAAGCGGGTCAATGGTAGTGGGGCTTTCTGCATTGGGCCTGCCCGGGCTGCCAAAACCATGCAGGCTTGCCCAGTTTTGCGGCAGCGCATTGTCCAGACTGGGATTTTTGAGCTCCAGGGTAGGCCCAAGGCCGTTGGCTTCGGGGGGCCAGGGTGCCTCTGGCAGGTAGGCCACCTCGTCGCGCAATACGCCCTGCCGGTCGTACAGCCGCAGCACGTCTCCGGCACTGGAAAGCCCAAAACCCAGCTCGCCCGTTACTTCCTTTAGCTCGGGATAGTACTGCTTGAACTTGCGGCTGCTGCGCACCACCACCAGAAAGCCCTCTCCTCCAATGAGACTGCCCTCCGGAAACACAAAACTGCGGTCGTCGCGCTCATCCTTCAGCTCCCAGCCCGAAAGGTTGACAAAGTGGGGCGCGGGATTGTACAGCTCAATCCAGTCGCCCGTGTCAAAGTCGTCGCTGGAGTGGTAGTTGATTTCATTGATGATTATCGGCTCATCTTCGGCCTGGCTCGGCCGGAAATAAGGTGTAAGACTGACAGGCGCGCTGAGGTCGATCTGTAGCTGTGGCCGGGTCGTGCTGTAGTCGCCCAGCCAGTGAGAGAATACATAGCCTGGCGCCGGAATGGCCACCAGCTCAACCGGTACGCCCTGGAAATAGTCGCCCGCCCAGCTCTCCTGCCGGATGTTCAGGCTGTTGAGGCGCACATAGCCCTGCTCAGGATGGGGATTTTCAATGCGCAGGGAATGAAAAGCCGGCAGCCCAAATTGCCCCATGATGTGGTATTTGACCCGCTGCGCCCTGAGGTTGGCAAAGCGCTTCATGTTTTCTACCTGGCTGGCCCAGTATTCTACTGAGCCACCCCAGCGCTGATAGTGTGCGGGAATTTCCGCTACGATTCCTGCGGCCATGCTGTCGATGTGAGCCCCTACCCGCCCAGGTAGGAAACGCGTGTTTAGCTCATCGGCAAACTGGTTCACAAACTTGTGCCGGAAGTTTTCATTTTCCATCAGTTTGCGAAACAGCAGGGTGGACCAGGGCGGATTGGGCCAGCCCTCGCCGTTGGCTTCCAGAGCAAAAGCCAGGGTATTGTTCAAAAACTTGCTGTTGTCCCATATTCCAAAGCCAAAATCCGTGTCGAAAAGGATCCATCGCCACTTGCCACCATCGGCTTTCCAGAACTTGATGTTGTTGCCCGGCCAGTCGGTATTGTCGAAATAAACCTGCGCCAGCTGGTACATGATGTAGTTGTCAATGTCTATTTGGGCAGCTACCTGCTCATAGTTGTGTTGCTGGGCCAGGCTGGTAGCCGAAATAAAATTGATGAGGTCGAGGTAGTCCTGGTTGTCGCCATAAATGCGTTTGCCGTTTTGCTCAGCTATGTGGAGGCTGGCGGGGTCCAGGTCGTGTTTGGCAGCCAGGAAGTGCTCATTTATTTTTTCGCGCATGTTGTAAAACCCCCAGTACTGGCCGTTGAGGTAGGTAACTGCCGGGCGATAGGCCTGGTAGTCCAGGCCGCTGCCTTTCATGAGGCTGGTGAGGGTAGCATCCCGCATCATGGTGTTGAGCCAGTCGTTGCCCGAATTGCGCAATACCAGGGCTTGAAAGTGGGTATAGGGCCGGTCGGGGAAAAGGGGGTAATCAATGTCAGGCGTGCCGTAGCGCCTGCGGGCAAAAATGGAGAGGGACCGCTGGTCCATCGCGCGGCTCCATCCCCCAAAAATTTTCACCCCCCCATCAAAGGCCAGGTAATTGCTGCCATCTTCCTCATAAAAGGCAAAGTGAATGGGACGCTCCCAGTCCTGCCAGAAGTTGGCACCAAAATAGGGAAAATCGGGCTGGTACTCGTGTCCCCGCACCATGATTCCGCTGTCGGGGTCAAAGAAGTTGGCCGGTTCAGAAACCAGGGTGATGACGGGCATGCTGTGAGAAATGCCGGGTAAAAAGGTGCGGGTTTGTACCGGCGAGGGCAGGTAGCCGGGGCGAAAGACGCGTGCCCGCAGCACCGTGGGCTGGTCGATGGTGAGGGGGCCTTCGTACAGGGCGGAGTGGGGTCCGGGCAGGCTGGCATCCAGGGTGTAGCGTATATGCTCCTGGGGCGAAATGCCGGAGAGCTCCAGGCTGAGGGGCCCTGCAGGTCCACCGGGATGTGAAAACTGAATGGGGGTGGAGACGATGCCGGCGTAAGTTTCGCCCGTATTGGGCTGGCCGGGTGTGGGGGTGGCAAAATACCGCCAGCCATCGGGCGTGAGGCCGTAGGAAATGCCGCTTTGCTGGGGAGGCAGGTCCAGGCTGTCGGCCAGGCTGCCATCGGCGCGGTAGAGGTAGAGGCGCTCGCCCTGGGCGCTGATGCTGAAGTTGGTGTGCATATACCGGCTGTGCAGCTTGAGTTCGGGCGGGGGTGGCCGCCCTTCTGTGGTGGCGGCTTCATACACAAGTGAGAGGTAGGGAATGATGCTGAGGTCGGAAGAGTTGGAACTGCGGTTGTGGGCCTGTATGCACAGCACATTGGTGCCCGCCCGCAGAAAATTGGCCGGGATGCGTTTTACCACCCTGCTGGCCGACCCGTCCTGGTACAGCTGGGCCTCGTGGTCCTGGGT
>RFHT01000297.1 GCA_003696835.1 Bacteroidota bacterium | reverse complement strand
TGTTTCAGAAAAGTTAGTAAGAGGCTTCTGACTTCTGTAAACACGGAAATACTATGCTTATTAGAAAAATGCCTCAGGCTATCCCGAACTCACGTTAAAGTAAAAAGTTAATAGAAAGCCGATTTAAGCTAACACTAAGGTTCTATCCAGATCACTTTTCCCTCCTGGTTGAGCAGCGCCTCCTTGTCATAGTATTCCAATATGTCGGCTCCCATTTTCACTTTGGCGATGCCGTTGTGAAAAAAGCCTGCAAGCTTAAAACGCGGCGCTACCAGCCAGTTGCCATTTGGGTCAATGTACCCCCAATGGTGGTTTTTTTTCACTGCTGCATAGCCCTCACTGAAACTGCGGGCGTCGTCAAATACCGGGTCGATGACAAAGCTACCCGAGCTATCTATGAAGCCCCACTTGCCCCCGCGAAAGTCGGCATAGTCCACCACATCGGGGTATTCGATGGTACTGCCGGGCTTGCTGCCCACCAGCACCGGGCACAGGCCTTTGCCAAAGTGCCCCACCTGATCGAACTGCGGAGGGATCATGTCATTGGTGTGAATATTGAGAAAGCCAATCTTTTGCACATCATCGTACAGCCCGTGGGCACTGCGCTCTACCCGCGTGGCAGCTCTGCTGGCGGCGTAGTGGTCAAATACCCCTGTTTGGAAGAGGTAGCCATCGTATGGCAATACGATCTGGGGCTGCAGTGCCGTGCTGTCGTTGCCCTTAGAAGCCCCAAAAACCGGCCTTCTGATCAACTGCCTCGTTTTGCTGTCTGTCATTACGAATGCATAGTCACTGATAAAATCCACTGGCAGCAAGTATTGCGGCTCTATAGCTTTGACAATTTTACCTGAGGCAGAGTCATAACGCACATAGCCCCATTTCCCGTCGAGATACACAGCTGCCAAACCGTTGTAAAACCGGCGTGCAGCCCGTATGTTCAACTCATCGGGGATGGGGTTGCCAGCCCGGTCGATGTAAATCCACTCATTTTTGTGATAGACTGCGGCCAGCCCCCCGGAAAACATATAGCCTTCGTGCATGCTCAGAGAAACCGAATCTATATCATAAGGAGGAGCCTTGATGTAAGGAGGTGAATCAAAGATGGGATTGATGAGGATTTTAAAGCGTCCGCTGCTGTCCTGGCCGTAAAACCCCCACTTTCCGTTAGTGGGCATGCTTTTCCCACGGGGCGTCCCCCCTACATTGAAAGCAGCCAGCCCCTCAGAGAAGTTCATTGCATAAGCAAACTGAGGAGCGATAACGGTTTCCCAGTCCAGGTCAATAAACCCATAGAGGCCATTTTCGAAAGGCACTGCCGGATAATCCGGAAATGCGGAAGGGGCTGAACCACAGGCCAACAAGAACAAACACGTGCAAAAAAGCCAGAAGTAATTTCGCTTCATAAGATTAATTTACCTAATACGGTAACGAATTTAGGAGTTTTTTGGCGAAATTGGTACTATGAGATGAAATATTGTATAGGTGGGATGATGAACATAGCTTAAAGAGGCCCCCATTTTATCAGCTGCCAGGGAAGCAGCATACAGCCCCAGGCCCAGCCCACTTGAACGGGCCGTGCCCCGGTAAAACATCTCAAAAATACGGGGGGCGACCTCTTCGGCTATCCCCTCTCCGTTGTCTTTGAATTCAATCAGCAAGCTGTCGTTTTCTTTATTGGCACTGATCTTCAGCCAGGAAGGCTCGTCTGCTCCCTTTTTTTGGTACAAAACGGCGTTCTCTACGATGTTGCGGCAAATAATGCCAATCAGGCGGGGATCGGTGTTTATATGTGATACTTCCTCTGTATGTAAGGATATTTCCAGGGACCTGGCATCGGGCATATTGTTTACTTCCTTAATAACTGAGTGGAGCAATGCCCTGAGGTCCACCTGTTCAGGTTTGAAGCTAAACTGCTTGATGTTGTTGATGTCCAGGAAGCGGTGAATCATGATGTCCATGTTTTCGGCTTCCTTGTTCACCATTTGCAGGTAGGTGAGGGCATTGTCGGGGTCGGTTTCCAGCCCCACCTGGCACAATCCCCTGAGCCGGGCCACCGGCCCCCGTATGTCGTGGGTAGTGCGGTAGGCAAATTTATCCAGCTCCTCATTGAGATGCTGCAAGGCCACATTGGCATCGCGCAGTTGCCGCGTTCTGGCTGCTACCTGCTGTTCCAGCATGCGGTTTACCCTTTTTTTGTTGATATAGCGGTAATACAGCAAGCCCGCGACAGCCAGTAAACCCACTGCCAGCATGATGTACTGAATGCGCTCCTGCCGACGCTGCTTTTGCAGCAGGCTCTGGTATTCCTGGGAGTAGTCCAGTTGGTGCCGAAGCTCCATATCCGCTACCGAGGGGTAGGTAATTTTCTGCTCCTTTTTGGGCTGCTTTTCGCGCAAATCCAGGTAATAAAAAGCCTCATCCACCTTTCCCATTGCGCGGTACAGGCTGTAAAACTTGTCGTAAACCGCAGGCTCCATATTATGCTGTTGCATGCTCTTGGCCAGTTCCAGGGCGTTGAAGAGCAGTTTCTCCGCCTCTGCATATTTTTCCTGGCTGATCATCAGGTCCGCCCGTCCCAGATACGCCTTGAGGCTTTGTATCTCATCCCCCTCCATTTTTGCCAATGCCAGGGCCCTCAAAAAGTAATCGTTGGCCAGGCTGGTGTCACCCTTTTGCTCGTAGGCATAACCCAGCAGGTTGAAGATGAGGGCTGAAGAAATGGTGCCCTCCCCCCCTTCCTCTCTGGCAAGGGCTTTCATCAGGTTCGCAATGGCAGCATCAGGCTGCTTTTGCAGCACAAACAG
>RFHT01000296.1 GCA_003696835.1 Bacteroidota bacterium | reverse complement strand
CACTGTATGGCGGTGGAGAAGGAGATGAGAAACGCTTTGCGTTTTTCGCGCAGGGCAAGCTCCAGTATGGCAAAAGCCAGGGCTTTGGCCACGCGTTCGGGTTGGCCAAACATGGACCCGCTGGTATCCACGCACATAATGATGGGTCCCTTATCGGTAGTTTCGCTTTGTTGTTCTACCAGTTCTTCCTCCTGCCGCCTGGCGCTGAGGTCAAAGGATCGATATTGAAAGGTGAGCAGTTTTTTTTCTACCAGTTTTTTGTGAAAAATAAGTTCGGTTTCGGGTTGGCTGAGCAGGGCAACTTCCGAAGGCAAAATAGCGCTGAGCTGGTCGCTGTAGGTAATGCCGATGATTTCGGATTTGCCGTAGGGGTTGGGCTTCCATTCGGGTTGTTGTTGTTCTTTGAGCAGGGCTTGCTCCCTGATGTAGGTGGCATTGAGGTGAAAGCGCCCCAGCAGTTCGGCCAGTTGCCGCAGTTCTTTGTCCTGTTGCAGGGTGTATGCGTATTCCTCCAACTGGTGCCAGTCTATTTTGTTCCAATTTTCTATACCTGCATTCCAACTCATCCCCAAAAAGCTGTAGTAGGGAAATAGTTGTTTACCCAGACTATCGAGTTTTTCTACCTTTTGACTGAGCTGCTGATAATATTGCTCAAAAGATTGCTCAATAAAGGCAGCCTCTACCTGTTTGCGTTTGGTTTTAAGCTGTTTTTCCCAGTCGTCGAGCAGGTTTTGGATGAGAATGTCGTCTTCTCTGGATGGGGGTGAGGAGGAGGTTCCGGCCGACCGCATTTTTTGTAATTGTATAGCATAAAACCCCCAGGTGCGGCTTTGCCTGGGGTAGCGGATTTTTAGCTCTTCGGCCAGTTCTATCCACTTTTCTGCCTTCAGGCTGCGGGGCTGTGCACGCAGCAGCTGCAGCTGCTGCTCTTCGTCGAAAAGGGGGCTTTGGCGTTCAAACAGTTTGAAGGTGCTTTTGCACCACTCCAGGGCTTCGCGGGTTACGCTCAGGGCAAAATCCTCATTGTGGCGCGTGAGCTTTTGCAGATTGTGCTGCTGAAAGAGCTTGTCTAGCAACTGAGCCCAGTGAGGGTAAAGAGCCGGAATTTGAGAAGCTTGCAAGGCAGCCCGGGCGTCGAAGGTGGGTTCAAACAAAAACTGAAACAGCAATTCTGCTGCGGTTTTCCTCAGTTCAGGCGTCATGATGCCTCCAAAGAGCAAAAATCCGCTCAATTCATGCTCCAGTTGCTTCAATGGATTCATAGCTGTGCCGGGTTTTTTCAATTTCGAGGCGAATATTGAGCAATTCAGTAGCGGCCTGCTCCAAACTTTTGGATACAAACTGGGTGCAGGATGCATCCACAAATAAATGAGTGCTGAGGTGCGACTGATCTACCTCTTTACGCCTTTGGAGTTCCTGCATGCTTTCGTCGCAAATGTGAAGCAACTGGTCAATTTCGCGCTGCCATGCGTGCAGTATCTGGGCCGGGGCCGGCTGCCGAAGCACCACCTCTTTTTCCACCTCTTCGGTTTCTATGGGGAGCTCTTTGTTTTTGCTCACTACCGTATAGTCATCCAGCAGCTTGATGGCATAGGTCTTGAATGGCTGGAAATGATTGCCTGCTTTCTCAAATATGGGAATGAACACTTCCTGCCCTTCGGCCTGTAGTTTTTCGTAATCGCTGCTACGGATAAAAGCGGGATCGTTCCCCCAGAACTGCTCAATTTTGTAAAAGGTTTTCTGGTTTTTGTCCAGGTAGTTTTTGAGCTGGCGAATGCGTTTTTTCTGAATGAAACGCGTTTGTTCTTCTATTTCATCCTGCAGGCGTTCCAGTTCATCCAGCAGGGCGGGAATGTTTACCAGATTGCGGTACCCAAAGTCTTGTACACTTTGCTGCACCAACTGCCGGGCTTCAGCTATCTGGCTGTCGAGGTTCCATATACAGTCAGCAATCAGAAAACAATCCATCACATCTACCTCGTCCCGGCCGTTGAGTAGAGCCGAAGCCCGCATGAGGCGCACAATTTTGCGCCACCGCCTGTCGGAAATATACATTTCCTCCCCTTCCTCTGCCGTGGCGTTGCGCTCCCTGATGCGCTTGCGTATATGAGCAATCACCCCCAGCACGTGAGGAGGCACCTGTACGGTATCCACCTGCTGCATCCACTGATGGTATTCTTCATCATTGATTTTGAGAGATGCTTTTATGGGATCTCCATAGCCGCTGTGGCGGGGCAATACCACCATTTGGTTAAACTTTTGTTCGTCCTGAATGGGCCTTACCATGAGCCGGATCAAAAAGCGGTCCCAGAGGGCCTCCAGGCCCTCGCCCCGCAGAGGCAACTCATTTGAGGCAGCAATGAGGCCGCGTATGTCCACCTTGATTTCCTGCTCCCCATTGCGGTATATCTTTTCGTTTAATACCGTCAGCAGGGCGTTTTGTATGGGAGGGCTGGCCTTCCATATTTCATCCAAAAACACGATCTGAGCACCTGGCAGATAGTGATGGGTGAGGCGTTCGTATTTGTCCTCGTGTTTGAGTTTACTGATAGATACCGGGCCGAATACCTCATCAGGGGTACTGAATTTACCCATGAGGTACTCAAAAGCCCGTGCCCCTTTAAAGGCAAATTTGAGGCGGCGGGCAATCATACTTTTGGCCACTCCCGGCGGACCCAGCAAAAAGATGCTTTCACCGGCTATGGCAGAGAGCAGGGCAAGGCGAATGGGTTTTTCTTTTTCGAACATATCCTGCCCCAGTGCCTGCAGCAGTTGTTCGATGCGTTTTTGAATAGAAGCCATCTGAGCTATGTGTGCAGCTGGCAGCTTTGCCTCCCAAAGGAAGCACAAAGCTGCCGCTGAGGTTGATTGCCCAAGATACTCATCATTTTGGGTGAAAGTCAAAAAGGCTCATTCCTTTTGAATGCGCAGGTTCACAGCTCCTTTTCCGCCTGGTGGTGCCAGCTGAAGCAGGTACAGCCCCGCAGGATAGGAGGTGAGGTCGAGGGTATAGCGGTTGTCACCGGCACGGAGCTGAATATGCTGCTGCTGGATGAGCTGGCCCTGTAGGTTGAGCACGCGCAGGCTGAGCCTGTGCCCCTGCGGGCTGTTGATGGCCAGCGTGTAATGTCCCCGGCCAGGGTTGGGGTATGCCCTGAGCTGCAGCCCGGCCAGCAACCCATCCTGGATAAAGGTGCTGGTGGTGTCTATGTATTCAGAAATCAGCAGCTTGATTTTCCAGAAGCCGCCGCCGTTCAGGCCCCGGAAAAAATACTTTCCGGTAGTGTCCTGAAAGATGCAGGCGAGTTTTTCGGCTTTATCGCCCTTGCTGTTGTCGCCCTGGGTTTCATCGTCGCGGTAGCAAATGTAGGTGAAAGGCCCAACTTTGAATTTGCCTGTAACGGTTACAATATGGGTATCATAGTGCAACTCCACATCTCGGTTGGGCAGCTCTTCGCAGAGAAACTTCACTACATCGCCCGAATCCTGGGGTACCCCGTCGGTGGGGCCTATGGCCTTGCAGTTGTCTCGGATTTTGGTGCGGCCCCTGGAGTCGAGTTTTTTGAGCAAAGAATCTTTGGCCTCAATGTCCTGCGCATAGGTAGTAGAATCACTGCTTACGCCTGCCTTCACCAGGCAGTCGTACCACTGCTGGGCGGTTTTGGTGGAGCCCAGGCCGTGTTTGCGGTTGAGCCAGTCTATGCTTCTGGCCAGGGAGCCGGCCAGGCATTTGTTTACGTCCTCCTGCACACCGGCCGTGCTGTCGTGTTTGATGATGTCGGTAATGGGAAATAGAATACTTACCCCCAGGGGGAAACTGTGAATGGTGGGATTGATAAGCGCGCCCATTTTTTCGCCACCAAAGGCAATGCGGGGAATGCGGTTTACCACAAAACTTTGAGGAGGGGGTACTGGTGGAAATTCCGTGGCGACATTGGGCTCGGCCATGAAGCCAATGTTCACTTCGGGCAGTTGCTGGCCGGGCTCCAGGCCCAGCAAGGCAATGTCGAAGTCCATGCCTTTTCGCTGGGCAGTTACGGCTATTTGCGTAGGCAGTATGGGGTAATTCTGGACAATCCATACGGGATTGCGGTTGATGTCTTCAGCTACTACATTGAGGTAGTAAATATCTTCCGGGTGGGGAATGACGTCCACCTCTATGTAGCCAAAGCGGGAATTGGGCACCAGGGGCTCTCCATCAGGCGACAAAAAGTCGATTTGCCCGACGCTGAGGTTGAATACTTCGATCTGAGCTGAAAGAGTGGGACACAAGAGCAGGAATGCAAGCAGGTAAAGAAAGGGTTTCATGGATTTGGGTTTAAGGGTGTATGAGATGCAGAGATAGGTCTGCCAATGAAGAGACGAGTTTATCGTTGAGCGTTTGAATGTGATCTGGCTCAAAATGAAAACTGGCTCCCTGAAAAATCCATGTGCAGAGGGCGGTTGATATTCTTAAAAACAATAGGGCAATTATGAGAAGATATGTGGGTAATTAAGTCATTTTTATGCTATTTTGCAAAAAAAGAAGACTCAATGACAGGCAGTTTTAGTGAAAAGGAGTTAGAAGAAATCCGGGAGCTGTACGGGCAGGACATAAGCTCCCTGAACCAGGAACTTTTTGAACGCCTTCACAAGCAATTGCGCCAAAAATACCATCCGGATAAGTTTGAGCAATACCAGGACGAGGTGGTGAAGGAAATGGCGCATGAAAAATTTAAGCGGCTGGAAGCCCTGGGCAGCAAAATACGCGCCTACCTGGTCAGCGGTGCTTCAGGTCCCGTAAATCCCACAGAGGATATTTACCGGCCGGAAGCCCGTTTTGCCTACAACGACCTCAAAATAGAGCTGATTACCCGCAACAAAGACCTCAAATACCTGCTTTTTGGCATGCGTTACCGAAGGCTTATTCGCGGCGACCGCTTCAAAATTCCCCATACCAAAGAGGCCTATATCATCATTGATGCTGACCATGCCGGGCGCAGCATTGGGTTTAACGAAACCATCCGCATGTACCTCACCTTTGGCCAAAGCGACCCGCTGGATGTGATTATACAATGGCTGTATGAGCGCATAGCCGGGCAGGCCGCTGCCCTCATCATCAATGGAGAGCGCATACCGGTAGAGTTGAACGCCATGCGGCAACACATACGCCGCACCACCTTCCTGGGGCTGGATGGCGGGTAAAGGCAGATATCGTGACGCTAGTGTATGCAGGCAACTTGTTGAGGCAAATCACCTCAGCTCACCGCGCTGAATTTTTCTAATGTATTTGGAGAGCTCCTCCCGCACCTCGGGAGCGAGTATTAGTAGGCCTGGTATGTTGGCAAAGGCCATGGCAAACATGAGCGCAAAGGCGAATTCAGTTACGGACTGCACACTAAGGGAAGCACCAGCCAGGATAAACAAAGCCAAAATGCCCATGTACCCATATTGGGTCCATGACTGCCTCCCTGCCAGGTAGGTCCAGGCTTGCAAGCCATAGTACGACCAGCTAAACATAGCTGCCAGGGCAAATAACACAACCGTACCGGTGAACACATACCTGGCCAGAGGGAGGTGTTGCTCAAATGTTAGTGCCAGCATGTCCAGGCCATTGGCCGCAGGCATATTCAACTGTTGCTGACTCAATAAGAGGGCCAGGGCTGTGAGCAGGCCCAGCACAAATGTATCCACAAAAGGCTGAATCATGGCAGCAATTCCCTGAGAGGCGGGGTTTTGCGTATTGGCTGTTGCATGTGCCATAGCCGAAGTGCCCAGGCCAGCATGACTGGAAACAAAACTCTGGCTGATTCCCTGAAAAAGGGCCCCCATGAACCCACCTGCTACGGCAACGGGTGTAAAAGCTCCCGTGAGAATTTCTGCAAGAACGGCAGGTAACTGCTGATATTGAACAATAATGATCCACAATGTACCCAAAAGATAAAGGCCCAAAGCAATAGGAAGTAAGACGGAAACCAACCTGGCCAGCCGGCGAATTCCCCCTCCCAATGCCACCAGCAACAATGCTGCGGCTACGAGGCCCGCTATCCAGCTGTTTGCATCCAAAAACTGCCCGGCCTCCCCCTCCATCCTGGCCAGCTGCCTGCACGCCAAATTGATCTGAAACATATTGCCGTAACCCAGGGCGGCAAATATGCATAGCAGGGCAAACACAGCTGCGAGCACCTGCCCCAGTTTTTCCTGGCCGCGCTTTTTCAGCCCTTCCCGTAAATAATACATGGGCCCGCTCAAAATGTGCCCGTCTGCCTTCAACTGCCGGTATTTGACCCCCATTGTGGCTCCGGCAAACCTGCTGGCCATGGCCAGCAGGGCACATACCAACATCCAGAACACAGCCCCACCTCCCCCGACAGAGAGGGCAAGGGCTACTCCAGCTATGTTACCTACGCCCGTAGTGCTGCACAGGGCTACGGCCAGGGCACGCAAATGGGAGATGGCTCCCATCCGGCTGGGGGCATCGTAGCGCCCCAGCAAAATTTTAGCCCCCAGCGAAAGTTTGGTGAGGTTGACAAAACCAAAATAGATGCTGAAATAAATGGCCCCAAACAGCAAAACCATCATCACAAGGGGGAGCAAGGTGACTTTTTCCACCTGAAAATAATAAGCCCTGCCTGGTTCCAGTGGATACCCAGATTCCGGCTTGTAGTAAAGGGTAAAACGAAAACCCTCCACGCTTACCTCCCGTGCAAAAGGTAGTTTGATCTTTCCCTTTTTTCCAAACAGAGTACCACTCAGTATAAAACTGTCGGCCGGCGCATAAGAAATGGTGATGCGATCCCCGTAAGGAATGCGGTTGTCCACAGAGGAATAAACCAACTGTATGGGGGGGTGCTCGTAAAAAGTATCTTCTGAACGGGAAACCCCCGCTTCTCCGTAAATAATATCGTCTTTTAGCCGGGGGGCAAAAAATACCGTCCGGTACACGGCACGGCTTACGGGAGAAAAGCCCTGATCGACGAGTTGGTCAAAAGAAGCGGGTTGTGCGGTTAAAGTAAATGCAAATAGGCAGAGCAGTATGGATGTACAGGCGAATCGTAGGTTGTTCATGGGTAACTGCTCATCCCAATCAAAAATGAGGCCGAATACGGCCATGCAGCATCATGAGGTGGTGATCAGTAAAACAAGGCTCCCAAGTGGTATTGCGAAAAGCATAAATTCCATTTTTTATTCATCTTTCCTGTATGCAATTGTGGTTGTACCAGTGTATTTGTATGTTTGCTTAAACCCTCTTTTCATGAAAAAACTTTGTTTATTCTGCCTGTTTTGGTTCTGCTTATCTCTGTACTATCCACTTAGGGCCCAATTGCCGGCCTTGTTTCACGATCAGTTGGTGGGAAACAACTGGGGACTGATAGTGGGGCTTACTTTTGATGCAAACGGCCGCATGTACGTGTGGGACAAAGGAGGGAAAGTTTATATAGTGGAAAATGGCCAAAGGCTGGAAGAGCCACTGCTGGACATCAGCGAAGAAGTGATGAACCACGGCGATCACGGTATGCTGGGCTTTGCGCTTCATCCCAACTTTCTCAACAATGGCTACTTTTATGTACTGTACGTGGTGGATCAACATCATTTGCTGTATCACGGTACCAGCCAGTATTCGCCCGACATCACCAGCACGGAAGTAGCTACCATCGGCCGGCTTACGCGCTATACAGCCGATGCAGCTTCAGGTTTTACCCGTATTGTACCCGGAAGCCGCAACGTGCTGATCGGAGAACGCATAGATGCGGGTATTCCCATGCTGCACAAGTCGCATGGAGTGGGGGCCCTGGTGTTTGCCACCGATGGCAGCCTGATGGTGTCCTGCGGAGATGGGGCGTCTTTTGTAAACAGCGGAGACTTTGGCTCGCACGACGACTCTTTTTACCGGGAGGCTCTGGAGCTGGGTATCATTACCGAAGCGGAAAATGTGGGGGCCTTTCGTTCGCAAATGCTGAACTCCCTCAACGGGAAACTGCTGCGTATAGACCCCAATACAGGAGACGGACTCAGCAGCAATCCTTTTTTTGAAGCGGCGAACCCGCGTTCGGCGCGTTCGCGTGTGTGGGCGCTGGGGTTTCGCAACCCCTACCGCTTTACCCTCAAACCGGGTACGGGCAGCCACGACCCCTCGGAGGGAAATCCGGGGGTGTTTTACGTGGGGGATGTGGGCTGGGCCGAATGGGAAGAGATCAATGTAGTGAAGCAGGGGGGGCAAAATTTTGGCTGGCCCATTTATGAAGGCAACATTGGCAGGTGGCAGGCCTACGGCAACCGCCGCCCCAATCCTGAAGCACCCAACCCCCTTTACGGCCAGCCCGGCTGCGATCAGCCCTTTATACGCTACAACGAGTTGCTGCTGCCCGAAACCCTGGAAAAAGACCCCTTCTGGCCAAATCCCTGCGACCCCAGCCAGGAAATACCCGATGGGTACCCAAAATTTACCCATACGCGTCCCATGCTCTGCTGGAGTAACAGCAAGTTCAACCAGGTAAAGCAGGGAGCAGAAGTGCCCGACTTTGACGAGCAGGGAAATCCCATTGTATTTGACCTCAACGACCCGGATGCCCCCGCAAAAGGGGAGAGCTTTGCAGGTAGTTGTACGGTGGGCGGGGTATTTTATACCGGGCACAATTTCCCCGATGATTACCTGATGAGTTTTATTGCGGCCGACTACCCGGGTTGGATGCGCAAGCTGCTGGTGGACCCCCAGGACCGCCTGCTGGAAGTGAGCCCTTTCCTGCAGGATACCGAGGACCTCAACATTGTACACCTGGAGGTGAACCCGGTGGATGGTTGCCTGTATTACATCAGTTATGCGCAGCCAACCTCTATTCACAAAATTTGTCATGGCGGCAATCCGCCGCCAGTGAGCGTGCTTCAGTACGACCGCCAGTATGGCAGTAGCCCCTTGCAGGTGCAGTTCCGTGCGGAGGACTCTTACGACCCCGAAGGGCAGCCCCTGAGTTTTTTCTGGGACTTTGGTGATGGCAGCAGCAGTACCCTCATGAATCCCCTGCATACCTTTACGGCTGGTTCTTCCGATCCCCTTTCTTTTGAGGTTACCCTCAGGGTAACTGACTCCCTGGGTGCCAGCGCTGAGAAAAGGGCACTTATCTCCCTCAACAACACCCCACCACAAGTGCGCATCAGCAGCTTTGAGGATGGAAACCTGTATGAGGCCGGTAAACGCACGCTGCTTCCCCTTATGGCTGAAGTGAAGGATAATGAACACAGCCATGAGGAGTTGCACTACGAATGGCAGGTATTTTTTCACCATAATACCCACAACCACCGGGAGCCCGTTCAAACCCGGCCGATAGCCAGTGCCATCCTTGGCGGAGAAGGCTGCGGCGATGAGGCTTACTGGTACCGCATTGGGCTGAGAGTAACCGATCCTGTAGGACTTGCTACTTACACCGAAGGGGAAATATTTCCCTATTGCGATGAGCCGTTGGCCGAATTTGACAACATTCAGATTTTTCCCGAAACGAACTATTTCATCCTGAGGTGGTCCATGCTGCAGCAGTATCCCGCTATGCATTTTGTCATTGAGCGGGCCTCAGACGACTTCCTCTTTATGCCCCTGGGAGAAAAAACGGCCAATATGCAAACACCTATGTATGCATTTATCGACAATCAGCCTCTCAACGGGCTGAACGTATATCGCATAGCAATCGTGCACGCAAACGGACTCATGCAATATGCTGAACCCGTAGAGGCAAATTTCCCACCTCCTGCCTTTATTTCGCTCTTTCCCAACCCTGCGGGAAATGAAGTTTTTGTCCACTTCAGAAACGGCGGCTATGAGGCCAGCTTTGTTATGTATAACGAGTTGGGAAGCAGGGTTTTAGGAAGAAAGATTAAAAGTAATGAATTAATAGAAAATACCTGGAAAATTGAGTTGGATAATTTGCCTGCCGGGCTGTACTTCTACCAGGTGAGACAGGGAAAGAGGCACCTTAGGGGGAAACTGCTCAAGCAGTAGCAATGAGTTGTTTTGATAAAATGTTTATTTTTTTTAGAACAAAATACGAAATTTGGCACAGCTTTTTCTTATATGGAGCTTAATTATTGCCTGAATAGTCAATCCGGGATTATCTGCGTGTTGTTTCCCCTTTCACAGTTAGCAGCATTACACAACATCAACACATGGATAAACCACAAAGAACCTTAAATCTTATTTTACTCACCATCTTGTCGCCCCTATTGTTGGTGACGGGGATTGTGAATTTTTTCTTGCCCGATCACCTTTACTGGATAGATACCATCTGGTATTGCAACCTCGTACATATTCTGGCGGGTACGCTGGGGCTGTTGGTAGTATGGAAAAAATCCCCTATCCTGGCCCGGCGTTTCAACCTGGCCCTGGGCATGATCTATTTGTACGAAGTGGTAGCCAACTTTGCCGGCCTGTTTCCGGCTCGCATAACCAACTGGTCATCTGTGGACGACATGGTGTACCTCTTCACCGGCATGCTGCTGATATTATGCGGCATTCACGGTCAGAAAAAGACAGCGATTATTTTTACTTCTCACACACAGGTTAGCTAAGAGTTATAACGGAGCAAGTAGCGTACAACAAGGCAGTCCCTTATTTCAGGGGCTGCTTTTTTATGCATGCGTTTTCACAAAGTCATACAGGCAGCCCACGAGTTTGTCCAGTTCGTGGGTTTCGTTGTACACATGCGGAGATACGCGTATGGCATTGCCCCTTACCGAAACGTAAATGCGCTGCTGGTCGAGTTGCTGCTTGAGTTGCTGCACATCAAGGCCTGTAGGCAGGCGTATGCCCCATAGGTGAGCCCCTCTGTAGCCGGCGTCTTCTATGTGAAAGCCGAGCCTTCTGAGGGTAGCGATGGGTTTTTCCGATAATGCCTGGCAGTAGGATTGCACGTGCTCAGGGCCCCATTCATTGAGTATGCGAATGCTTTCCAGCAGCATGGGCAGGAGGATGAAGTTGCTGGATTCGCCCACCTCATACCTTCTTGCATAGGGTTGGTAGTGCGGCTGGTAGTTGACCAGGGCGGAGAAATTTTCGCTTCCAGCCCTGTTCATCCAGCTTTCTTCCAGGGGCACGCCCTGGTCGAAATGCGGACCAAACCAGGCCACGCCCAGGGCGTAGGGCCCCATGAGCCATTTGTAACCAGCACAAATGAGGGCGTCGGGTTGAAATTCGTCCAGGTGAAAGGGCAGGGCTCCCACCGACTGGGTGCCGTCCACGACCAGCCAGGCCCCTACTTCCCTGCTGCGCTGCCGGATGGCGCGCAGGTCAAAGCTGGTGCCATCGGCCCAGTGCACATGGGGCATGGCCACCACACGCGTTCGCTGGCCAATGGCTTGTAGTATGCGCTCGTTCCATAGTTGGCCCCGCCCATGAGGGACTTCAGGTGGGGGCACAATGCGCAAGCTGGCCTGGCTTTGCCGGGTCAGGCGTTCCCAGCAGTAATAGTTGCTGGGAAATTGCTCGCCAACAATGAGGATTTCTTCCCCCTGCTGTATGGGTATGTTTTGGGCCACAATGCTCATTCCGTAAGATACAGAGGGAATCAGGCAGATACGGTCGGGGGTGTCAGCCTTGATTAATTGGGCAAAAGCCTCCCTCAACTGCCGGGCGGGCTCGAAAAAGTCGTGGGGTTTGAGCAGATAAGGCTGCCGCTTGGCGGCGAGGCCGCGCATGCCAGCCGCTTCTACTTGCTTCATCAGAGGCGACATGTAGGCGCAGTTGAGATACGTAACATCCGAAGGGAGCTGAAAAAGTTCTTTTTGGCACTGCATGAGTTAAACGCTCTTAATTTTCCTCCTGCGAAGGAGGTTTTTCATATCCGTATTGTTCGATGTAGTCAATGGCCTCCACAATGGCATCTGCTACCGCCTGGCGGTATCTCTCCGTTTTCAGGCGTTGTGCTTCCCGCAGGTTGGAGTAACCACCGGTATAAAGCACCACAGAAGGCATGCTGGCCTTTTGCAGCAGGTAAAGCGCGCTTTTGGCATCCATGCCTTTCACGCCTTTGTCGGGCATTTGGGTGTAATTGACCAAAAAAGTTTGGAAAATACTACCAATTTGCTGGCTGCTCCGGCTTCCTCTGAGGTAGAAGGTTTCAATAGCAGGGTCGCTATATCCATCCAGTTTTTTCCACGTTCCCCCCACAATTTTGGCCTGCACCGATACCAGTATTTTAGGCAGATCTACATTTGCTTTATAGGCATTTATCCGGCTGATGCGCGCCCTCACAGATTCTCCAACCTTGGCGTCGGGCACTACGTCGTAATACAAAATGCCTTTGGCATCCAGTTGGGCTTTTACCCGCCTGAGGACATCGCGGGTGTACGCCCATTCTTCCAGCTGGCTGCCATCGGGGAAAGGCGGGCTTTTGCTCCCATTTTTGCTGCCTCCGGCATCCAGGCACCACAAAAAGCGGTTTTTAGGTACATCAGGCGCCTGCTGGGGGATGTTTTGTGGGCTTTGCTGCTGAATGGGCAGCTGCTGCTGGCTTTGCGGGTAGCGATCCAGAGGCTGGGTGCTGCGCTCAAAGTAGAACAGCTCATCCCGGGCAGCTTTTCCGTCTTTGAAACTGCTGTGCAGGCGTATTTGCAGCAGGTTTTTGTCTTTGGTACCGCTCAGGCGAAGGCTGTGGGTGACATTGCCCAGGTCAAACTGGGCAGTACCGTTCCCGCCCCGATCCATGCGCAGTTCAGCCCTGCCCCAGTTGCAGTCAGGGTCTTTACACTCGCTGAACATCTGTATTTCATAACCCGTTTTGCCAGGGCTTATGGATACAAACTGGGGCTTTTGCTTGGGGTTTTGGTTGCGCCAATGCCCCTGAAATTCAAAGTCGCGGTTCAGGCTGTAATCGGGAGGCTGACTTTGCCCGAAAGATTCCCCACTTCGCTGTGAGCGAAGGTAGATGCGGCTGCTGCGGTTGGCGGGTTTAAACCAGCCGGTAAAGCAGCGTTCCCGCACGGGTTGGCTGTCCCAGTAAAGCTTGTTGTCGTCCCCGTTCATGAATCGTATCAATCCCTGGGCGCCGTTTTTATGCCGCCAGTTGATTTCCAGCACGGGTGTGCCGGGCGGTGGCAACTGCTGCAAATAGGCCGAGTCCAGCAGGCGAATATTCACATTGTCAGCCGTTTGATTTCCCATCCTGACCCGCTTTTTGTCCAGCAGGTAGAAAGGTTCATAAGGCTGCCAGTCCTCCGTTTTGTCTCTGCGGTAGGCTGTGAGGTATTTGCCAATCCACTGAGACCAGAAGGCTTTCTCCAATTGCTCACCTGTCTGCTGCTGAGCCAGCTGGTCCAGCAGGCTTTGAAGGTTGGGTTGGTAAGCCGCCAGAAAGGAAGAGTCGGTATTCAAAATGAGGTCGAGATAAAAACGGGCACTATCGGTGAGGTTGAGATAATAGTAAGACAAGCCTATGCCATGCCAGGCGAGCAGCTTGATGCTGTCGGCACGGGAGAGCTCTTCGGTATTTCTGGCATTGCGGGCCAGGATGAACTCAGCTTGTTCAAATTCCCTGATGGCTTCTCTGTAAGCAGAAAGTTCGTAATGCGCCAGGCCGGCGTCGTAATAAGTAAGGGCGAGGTTGCGAATGGCCAGTCGGTAAGGTGTTTCGGTGGTCTGCCGCAGCTTGATGGCCCGCTCAAAGTCATGCCTGGCTCCCAGGCTGTCGCCAGTCAGGTAGCGCTCCGCGCCCCGGTTGTTGTAATAAACGGCGCTGTCGATTTGGGGAATGTACCGAATAAGCCCCAATTGCTCCATTGGCAGCAGGCGGTTCCAGCGCTTGAGCTGAGGCTGGCGGTCGGTTTGCTGCATGCCATACACGCCCAGGCTGATGACAAAGGCCGTGAGCATCAGACGCACCAGGGTGGCCCAGGGTTTGAAGGGCTGAAACCTGTCTTTGAGGAAACTGCTGGCTTTGGCCCCACCCATCAGCTCCGAGGGTTGCTGCATGCGCCTGAGCAGCGGTTTGTCGGTGAGCTGTTGTTGCTGCCACAGCTTATACATTTTCCGGGCAATGAGTCGGTCGTTGGGGGTGAGCAAAAACTGGTTGCTGATTTGCTGAATGTGCAGCTTTTTGGCCGCCAGGGAACCTTCCTGCAGCGAAAGTTGATCCAGCAGATCCAGTATGCATTTGCGGGCAAGGCGTTCGGTGTCGGGGGAGAGTTGTTCGAGCAGCTCCAGCCGCAGGCTGTCGGAAATCATGCCGCTTTCCAGCCAGGGAATACGTGAGAGTTTGAGTAAGTTGGAATAGGTGAGCAAAAAGGTATCATCGCCCCGGTAGCGGGCCGATGAGAGGGCTTTGCCGATGGCCAGGGTTACTTCCCAGTTGGGCTGTGGATACACCACGGCCGCGGCCAGCCACTCAAAGAGCTGCGGCCCCAGGTACTTCCGCAGGTCCTCCACCTGCTCAAAGTCGTATTTGCGCAGGCTTTGCTGCTGTACACTTTCCTCCCGCATCATCAATTTGCGGTAGCGGTCAAAGTCTGCCTGCTCCTCCTGCTCAAAAGCATCCACCACAGCCAGCTTGCCTGGCAGGTCGGCCGGCAGCAGGTCAAACATGCCATACAGCATGCGCTCCCGGTACCCCCAGTCTGCTACGGGCACGGGCGAAATAATGAGTTTTTCCTTCCAGAATCCCAGCTGCTCAGGCACCCAGTCCACCAGCTGCGGCTCATAAGGGTCCACCATAAAATGGCCAGTGGTGTAAAGTATGAGGCGATGATTGGGGAAGCGCATGCGTAGTTTGTCCAGCCCAATGCCATCGGGAAAATCAGTATTCCAGCAATTGCGGGGGTCCTGGTCGAAGTAGAAGCTTTGCAGCAGCACGTCCTCCTCTTTCAGTATTTGGGTAACCCTGGTAAACAAGCTGGCCAGATGGCTGTGCATGTAGCGCTGCTCAATGAGCACGAGGTATTCCGAAGGGCGGGAAGTGAGGTTGTAGTGCAGTTGTAAAAAGCCGCCATTGCGAATACTGGCCCTAATGGTGGCCGGAATGTCGAGGCGCAGGCGGCTGCCTTCTCTTCTGCGTCGCAGGGTCTTGGCCAGGGCATACATGCCGGCATCGGGCACTACCAGGGCATTTTGGTCGGGAAAGCTGAGGGTAAAGGGGCCTTCCCTGGATGATGTGATGTCCTCCTCATCTCCGGCCAGGCGCCTGCGCCTGCGCAGGAAAACTACTGCCTCCACCAGCGCAAACAACAGCAGCATGAGGAGCACAAAGAGGATAAGCGCGCGCTTACTGAAAACGGCCTGCTCTGTTTTGCGGGGATCTTGTATGGGGAGGAGGTCTGCAGGCAGGGCTACCCGTTCCACCGGCGAGCTGATGTAAATATGCTGGGAAAAAAGGGCTTCATTGCTGCAGCTATGGGCCAATGGCTGGCGCCGTTTTGCCCGAAGCTGAAGCAGGTAATTTCCTTCCTGCTCATAAGTATGGGTGACCACGGGCCCCCGCAGCCGGCTGCCATCTCCCATTTCCCACCACACCTCCAGGCTGTCGGCTTCCGGGTAGGTTATGGCTACAAACTGTAGCTTTGTACCCGAA
The DNA here is from genome assembly GCA_003696835.1 of Bacteroidota bacterium. Classification (GTDB taxonomy): domain Bacteria; phylum Bacteroidota; class Bacteroidia; order J057; family J057; genus J057. The sequence goes on along the minus strand of RFHT01000296.1, from coordinate 3,316 downwards.
TGCAGTCGCCCCTGGGGCAATTCTATACCCAAACGCGGCTGATTGGGACATATTACCATCACTTCCCTCGACACAATGCTGTCAAAAGAAATGGTTTCGCTCAGGGCGTCAATGGTGGTCAAACGCATGCTGACCAAAAAAGTACCCGCCTCCTCATACACATGCGTGGGGTGCAGCACCGAGTCCAGCGTGGTGCCATCGCCAAAATCCCAGATAATTTCCACCAGCTCTTCGCGCCCATTGCGCCTGATAGTGCCCCGGAAGTCGTTGCGCAGCAACTCCGGAGTTTGGTTGATAAATTTCACCGGCTCTCCTACCCGCACCAGGCTGGTGTCTCTGCCCGTATCTATGCGAAAGCCCGGATGCAGCTCCGGCGCGGGGCGGTAGCCCAGATACACCAGCACCCCAATGCCCACCGCAGCCAGCGTGATGAGCAACAGGGGCAGCAGCCACCGCAGGGCCGATGGGGGCATAGGGGGAGGCGGAGGAACGACCTCCGGCGCCAGCTCCTTCTTGCCCAGGCTGGCCGCCACATAAGGAAGCACCACCTCCCGGTAGTATTCGTCAAAAATGCGGTAAAATTTTTCCTGCTCCTCCCTGCTCCTGGCCAGCACCGGACTCAGTAGTAGCTTCAGCTGTTCGGGCTGGTGCAGGTATTCCTTGCCCAGCTCCTGTAGCACCAGCTGAAGCTGGAGTTGCTTGTCGGTGCCCAGCTCAAATCCTTCCCGTTCCAGCCTGAGCAGCAAGCTGTAAAGCGGAAGACGATATGTATGGGCATCAGGCAAGCTCACATATTTTTATTATTCCCATTAATCTACCCAAAAACTACCTGCAAAAGGTCTGCTCCAGTATGGCCAGGTCGTCTTTGTTTTTGGCCAAAACCGAATAGCTGAAGCGGAGCAACCGTTTTTCATCGTTTGTCAACCTTCTGAAATTCAAGTCTTTAGAAAAGAAATTTTCCATTTCCAGCATACGCAGCCAGCCTATGAGTTCTGCCGTGGCCGGCTTTTTCTTTTTCACCGCCTCCCGCACATCCAGGAAGTGGTCAATCAGGCGCTCGTCGGTGTAGGGTGAGTCGGAGCCCAGGTGTGTTTGTACAATGCGGATGAGCTGGGTTTTGTCGGGAAAGGGGATGTGGTAAAAAACACAACGCCGCAGAAAGGCATCGGGCAAATTCTTCTCTGAATTGCTCGTCATCACCACCACGGGACGAAAATCATCTCCGGCCCGTATTTTTTTGCCAATTTCCCTGATTTCGAAGGCCATGTTTTCAATTTCGTACAAAATATCATTGGGAAAATCCGTAGGAGCTTTGTCTATTTCATCGATGAGTACCACCGAAGCGCGGGCTTCGCCTACCATGTTTTTGGCGATGAGTTCATCCCTGAGCACTTCGGGGTTGGTCAGGGCAATGGCTTTGCCCAGGGCCTGCAGTTCGATGTAGTCCACCGTTTTGGGCAGGGGGCCACCTTCGGTGCGGCGTATATTGGCATCGCGAAAATGGCGCACGGCATCATAGGTATAAAACAGGTCCTGGGCGGTGGAGGTGGTTTTGGTGTTAAATACAAAGGGCTGGTATTTCCCTTCGTCATTGGCCAGCCTGAAATGGTGCGCAATTTTGTAAGCCAACAGGGTTTTGCCGGTACCGGGCTCTCCTGTGAGAAATAAAGGCTGCCCCAGGGAAAGAGACACCTTCACGGCGCTCACCAGTTCGGGGCTCAGCAGGTATTTTTCAGGATCGCGTTCTTTGGCTTTGAGCGCACTTACTTTTGGAAGGTCAAAATTGAAACTTACCTCTGGCATATTGGATGCGTTGGTTGGTTTGCAAATATAGAAACACTAAGAACGGTATTGGGCAATCACTTCATCGTCGAAATTGCTGGGCAGGGGCTGAAATCCCAGGCTGGCAAAGAAGGCCGCCGCTACATGGTTGCTGGTGGCATAGCTGGTGCGTATTTCTTTGCAGCGTATTTTTCCCTTCAGTATTTCCAGCAGCTGCTTCATGGCTGCGCGCCCCAGCCCCTTGCGCTGGTGGTCCTTATCGATCACAATGCGGTTGATCCAGCAGATGCCGCCAAAATTGCCATACATAATAAAGCCCACCATTTTTCCCCGGTGCATGATGCCGTAGGGTTCGAGGTTTTCAAATTTGGACTGGGCAATGGAATACAGAACAGAAGGCATGTATGCCCTTTGTTCGGGCTTCATCTCTATTTTCAGACAAAGCTCCCAGTTATAACGGTCTAGTGGAATAATCTGACAAAAAGCCTGGTGCATGCGGCGTAATTATGTGATTTGCTAAGATACGAGGCAAAAAGGTGAAGCGCAATTAATTGCAAATGTTATGTACCTTTGGGCGATGAAATTGTTGCACACAGCCGACTGGCACCTGGGCAAACGCCTGGAGCACTTCTCCCGCCTGGAGGAACAGCAGGCGGTACTGGAGGAAGTGATCGACATTGCGGAGCGGGAGCAGGTAGATGCGGTACTCATCGCAGGCGACATGTTCGACCATGCCAACCCTTCCATAGAGGCCATAGAGTTGTTTTACAGAAGCCTCAAGCGCCTGGCCGATGGCGGGCGGCGGGCGGTGGTTGGCATTGCGGGTAACCATGACTCCCCCGACCGCATTGAGGCTCCCGACCCTCTGGCCCGGGCCTGCGGCATCCTGCTGCTGGGCTACCCCCAGTCACGCCTCCAACCCTTTGAGTTGGAAACTGGCCTGAAAGTACTGCGCACCGACGCGGGTTTTGTCGAGCTTGGCCTGCCCGGCCAGGAAGTACCGCTCAGGCTGATTCTCACACCTTATTCCAATGAGGTGCGCATGAAAAAATACCTGGGCAGCAATGAGCAGCAGGCCGAAAGCCTGCGCCAACTGCTGCAGGCCCACTGGCAGCGGCTGGCCAACACCTACTGCGACCCGGCGGGCGTGAATGTACTCATGACCCATTTGTTTGTGGTGAAAAAAGGGCAGGATACCAGTGGCCTGGAAGACGAGGAAGAGCGCTCGGTGCTTACCCTGGGGGGAGCACAGGAAATTTATACCGAAAATTTCCCTCCCAAGCTGCACTACGCCGCGCTGGGACACCTGCACAGTTTCATTGAAGTGCAAACACAGCCCTACCCCATCATCTACAGCAGCAGTCCCCTGTGCTACAGTGTGAAGGACCGGGCCAAACAAAAATATGTGGTGTTGGTGGAAGCAGAAGCCGACCAGCCGGCCAGCTACCGCCAAATTCCCCTCAAAAGTGGCAAGCCTGCCCTGCAGCAGCGATTTGAGCACATAGATGAAGCCCTTCAATGGCTGCAGGCCCAT
>RFHT01000295.1 GCA_003696835.1 Bacteroidota bacterium | reverse complement strand
TCCTATATCCGAGGCGGGAATGGGGAATACATTGTAATGCTCATCCGTAGCGGTGCCTTCGGGCTTTCCACCTTTCCAGGGCCATAGGTAGCTGGTGTTGGAAAAACGCCCAAAGCGGATGAGGTCGGTGCGGCGGTGGCATTCCCACAGCAGCTCGCGTGCGCGCTCGTCCAGGATAAAGTCCAGGGTGAGCTCCGCTTCGGTGATGTCGCCCGAGGCATCGGTATAGGCCCTGCGGCGCACGGCATTGACGTACTCCAGGGCCTGGCTCATGCTGCCCCCGCTGCCGCCCCTGAGCACGGCCTCGGCATACATGAGGTAGGCATCGGCCAGGCGAAACATGGGGAAGTCGGTATCGGGGAAGGTGAGGTCGGAGCCCACCGTACCGGCAGAAGTGATGTTGGTAAACTTGGCCACGGCATAGCCCTCGGTAAACTGGGAGACGTCGTTGATCTCCAGGGACTGTCCCTGAGTGAAAAAGGGCAGGCGGTGGTCGAAGCTGGGCAGCTCAATGCCGTAGGTGTAGTCGGGCTTATGCAGGTAGAGCTTGATGGCGTAAGTGCCGGGCCCCGGAATGGCAATGTTGTCGCCATTGGCTTCCAGAATGGCGTCGGCACCGGTGTCGCCGTAGTTCAGCGCCCAGTCGTCGTTGGCGCGAAACTTAATTTCGCCCGCCTGTAAAGCTGCCTGTATGGTCCATGCCCCTTCATCGGGATCGTAAGTCATGTCCAGGTCGGCGTCCCAGCCTTTGGGCGTAGCCGAGCCAATGAGGCCCCACTGAGTTTTGAGCACCGAATAGGAGAGGTCGTTTACATTCACATTGATCTTATAAAAGCCCGGCTCTTCCACCGTGATGTTGGCCCCGTCGGGATCCAGCCGCCCATCGGCCCCGTCGTCGCCGAAGTTGACATCCCAGCTGGGCCCGGAGGTGAATTTAAAGGAGGTGTTGGCTTCGGGAAACCACAAATACCCCTCGTACAGGCCGTCGTTCTTTTCAGATGCCAGCACGGTCTGGGGGTTGGCGGGGTCCCAGCCCTGGTAATTGCCGGGTACGTACATGACGGGATAATTGCCACCGGGGCTGGGCGTAACCAGGGTACTGCCTCCGGCCGTGAAGGGAAACTTCTCCACAATGGCGCTGGTGGTGCGGGTACCGCCCCAGCCTCCGTCTATGCCATAGTCGGCGGGGTTCATTTCGCCCCCTACAGCGGCGTGAATGATGAAGGTCATGCCGCCCCAGGTTTTGGTGTGTACGCCATCAAAAGCCACGGGAAAGATGATTCCCTGCGCGTTGTGGTTGTCGGCCATGAAGAGGCGCTTGTAATCAGGATCGAGCTGGTAGCCCGCATTGATGACCTTGCTGCAATATTCGAGGCATTCTGTGTATTTGGGTTGCCCAATATAGACCTCGGCATTGAGGTAGAGCTTGGCCAGCAGCATCCAGGCGGCGGCCTGGTCGGCACGGGCGTATTCGTTCTGCCCGGGGGGCAGCAGTTCGTTCTCAATGGCCTTTACTTCCGATTCTATGAAGTTAAACAGCTCGGGCGCTGAAATTTGTTGGGGGAAAAATGCGCCTACTTTGTCCTGTTCCGTCACAAAAGGCACCGAGCGAAACATGTCCAGGGCGTGCCAGTAGCTGAGGGCGCGCAGAAAACGGGCCTCGGCACGGAATATTTCCACCTGCGTGCGCAGGCCGCCGTCCACCCCCCGCTCGTCCAGTTTGGCGTCGGTGGTTTCCCGCAAATATTCATTCACCAGCGAAATCTGATAAAAAATGCGGTTGTACATGGCGGTGATAAACTCGTTGTTGGCGTCCCAGTCCTGCTGGTGGTAGTCGTGTATGTTGCCGTCGTTCCAGGCAATGACCGCCTCGTCGGTGGTGAGTTCCTGGGCTTTCCAGTACTGCCGCAAATAGGTGGAAAAGCCCTCGTCTATGCCCGCAATGTCGGGCTGGCCATGGGGGCCCTGCTGCCCGCTCACTGCCAGGCCGGCATACAGCTTGGCCAGCACCTGCCGGTAGGCATCGGGATGGTCATACACCACCGCAGAGGTCACCTCGTCCTGGTCGAGGGGCACCACGTCCAGGTCGTTGAAACAGGCGCTGAACAGGCTCAGGGCCATGAGGCCTGCCAGGTAAATCAAACTATATGAAAAGCGTTTCATGCTAAATTTCGCTTAGAGGTTGAAGTTAAGTCCAAACAAAAAGGTTCTGGGTCGTGGATACACATTGCCGTCTATGCCACTGAATACTTCGGGGTCCAGTCCCTGATATTTGGTGATTACCAGGGGGTTTTGCACCGTGAATGAGGCCACCAGCATGCTGCCAGCTTTGATGAGGCCGGGCAGGCGGTAGGAAAGGGCGATGTTGTCAATCCTCAGGAAAGAGGCATTCTGAATAAAGTGATCGCTGAAGTACTGGGGCACGCTGAAATCGATGGCCTCGGTTTGGGCATGCACATTGTTGAGGTAACCCGCGCTATTGTAGAGGCGGTTGTAAAATGCCTGGTCCGACCACACATTGTTGTACACATAATTGCCCACATTGGCACGGCCGGAGAGGAAAAAC